>NZ_JADBUN010000155.1:0-14707 GCF_020245625.1 Microcystis sp. M049S2
TGCTACTCCTGTCCCGTCGATGGTTTCAATGCCACTATTGACCCCAAAACTCTTGAGACCGATATCAACATTACCAGTACCTTTGGCGACGATGGTATCTGTGCCATTTGTCCCTGTATCCGTAATGGTGTCATAGCCTTGGAAACTCGACCAGCCTCCAGCTAGATTACCGGAGACATAATAGTTATCTGATCCTTCGCCTCCATCCAATTGGTCATTGTCTGCGCCGCCATAGAGTAAGTCATTACCAACCCCACCCGATAAAGTGTCACACCCCCAATCTCCATCGATTAGGTCATCGCCACCGCCACCACTGAGAACATCATTTCCTCCGTAACCCATCAGGTGTTCAGCAAGATTCGTACCTGTAATCGTGTCGCTAGAGTTATCACCGTAAATAATGGTTTTCTGAAGATAGAAATAGTTGAGCCAACTGGCAACATCGTTAAGGCGAGCATTGGCATCACCATCTTCGTTGACGAGACGATTTTCTTCGATGTTAAAGCCAATATGATAGAGTCCATCGGCTACGGTATTGACTAAATTTTTACCGAAGTATTGGGTTGTCGCTCCGTCATTTTGTACCAGGTGGTAGCCTGTTTCCTCATTTCCCTCATCGTCACCGTGGAGGAGGATAAATTCGTCATAGTGATTAGTGCGAACCCATTGATTGAGGGTGCGAATATCATCGCTGGTAATCCAGCCATCAGCAGCGATACCTGTAGCAGTAATACCATCTACTAATAGATGGTTAAGTCCATCGGCGGCGGCGGCTCCAGCGTTAATATCCCCCGCATTTGTCCACTTGGCTAAGCCAGTATCAATTTTGATGGTATCGACAATTTTATCTAATCCGGTGCCAGTGGTGGACTGGTCAACGTAAAAATATGTTACCCAATCTGCTACGTCCTTGACTGTGGCATTAGCTGCACCATCTTCGTTGAGAAATCGCCCATTTTGGATCTGAAAGCCAATATGATAGATTCCGTCGGCAACAGTATTAACTAGGTTTTTCGCAAAATATGTGGTCTGAGCGCCGTCATTTTGAACTAAATGGAAGCCAGTTTCCTCTGTCCCTTCATCATCCCCATGCAGAACAACAAAAGTATTATAACGGGTGGCATCAGAGCGAATCCAATTGTTAATTTGTGCAATATCGCTTTCGGAAATTGAACCATCGGCGGCGAGATTGTAGGTGGTAATCGCGGTTTTTAATAAATCATTCAGTCCATTGGCCGCATCAGCACCGCCAGCAATTTCTTGCCAAGGTATATTTTGCGCTAAACCCTGATCGGCAATAATTAATTCCGTAATCCGATCAAGTCCAGTATTAGTTGTTGCCCGATCTGTATAAAATTGGGTTAGCCAATCCGCCACCTGAGCAACTGTGGCATTGGCGTTACCATCTTCATTGACAAAGCTGCCATTTTCAATTAGGAAACCAATGTGATAAATGCCATCAAAAACCGTATCAACTAAATTCTGATTGCGATACTGTTGAGTCGCTCCGTCATTTTGGACTAAATGAAACCCTGTTTCTGTTGTACCGTCATCATCGCCGTGGAGAGCAGTAAATTCTGCCAAACGGTTAGCGCGAATCCAAGCATTAATCGCGGTTACGTCACTGACAGTAAAAATGTCGTTACTAGCAACTCCAGTGGCTTGTTTGGCTTCTAAGATTAACTGATTTAATTCATTAGCTGCCGTCATTCCAACCGTAATATTTGTGCCGAGATTAGCACCAGCAAGTCCTGGATCTCTGCCAATTCTTTCAACCGTTTGATCTAGTCCCGTTCCGGTTGTTCCAGTTGGGGAATTTTGCACCATCGAATAAGATTTGCTTGCCATAATTTTTAACTATAAAAAATAAGGTAGTTAGTGAAATAGCAACAATTGTTAGACAAGTAACGACAAAACCGCACTAAGGCAGGTTTATCCTAAATCCAGTTAGCAAAACCCAGTTATCATCAGGGACCACTGAAGTGGTCACTAGGAACAAGAAGGCTTGTCCACTGCACTGGATCAGGGGGATTTGGTGTTACCCTGACAATTGCGGATCGATATCCTCACCCATACCCGAAGTCGATCCCAACAATTGGACAGTCTCAGATAGTCAATTAGTTCTAACCGATTGTCTTGCCTCTGCTCAGACTATCGAACGAGGCTTTCCGACCTTGATAGTCCTGAGTCGGCGTTTGATAATCTAACCTTTGATGGAATCTTAGATTATCGTAGCACTTTATACAGATATTTGATCCCCGCTGCTTTTTCTCTCTTAGCGTTGCTCAAATAAAAATACCTGATCTTGCGCGTAACTGAATTTAAACCTAGGCGATCGCTGCAAGCGTCCGATCAGATGGCTGACAACCGACTCGGCGCTATCTACTTTCGTCAACTGGAGGTTGGGACGGTGGGTCAGGTGGGGAGCAATTTGGGAAGTCGTCAGGACAATTTCCAGACTATCAAAGACAACTAATATAAAACAACTTTACATTTCTTTTATCACTTTTGGAAAATGCTATCCTTGTAGATGATACAAAAGAGCTAAAAATCTCCATTGATGCCAATTGGATAATTTAAGCGCATCTTATGATAGTCTAAATCTTTTCTTAAAGATGGTAGTAGGAAAGAGCGGCTACCGTGAGAGAGTAGTATCCATCGTCTCGGTCTTGAGTGGGATGTACTGCCATTCTCATCGGATGGTGGTTTCTGCCATGTCTGACCTGTTTGGGGTGAAGATGTCTTTATGCTTAAAAGACCGCAGGGAACGCACGTTGTCAGACGAGGATATATGACACTATCATAAGATAGTAGTAGCCTGAGCCGAAACCATGAGAACAATTAGTTTTAAAACCCATGTGGGAGAAGATGGAACATTACAAATATCTTTACCGCCTGAACTTAAAAACACAGATTTAGAAGTTACCTTAGTTGATCAGCCAATATCTCTAAAAGAAAAAGAAGAAAAAACTACATTTAGCCAATGGCAAGAAGGCTTTTTTGAAGAAGTAATTGGCGGTTGGGAAGGTGAATTATTAGTAAGAGAAAAACAGCCAGATTATGAGGAAAGAGCGATCGAGAATGATTAAGGACAAAAATCAGCAAACCTATAGAGACCCTAGTATTGTCGGTTATTATGCCCAATTAACCGCGCTACAGCCAGCAGAAAAGACAATTTTAACCCTGCTGCAAGAGCGTTTATCAACCATGAAAATGCTTGATTTAGGGGTAGGTGCGGGACGGACTACGAAGTATTTTGCCCCTCTTGTGGGAGAATATATCGGTGTTGATTATTCTGGGGAAATGATCGCCGCTTGTCGTCAAAAATTCCCCCATTTAGTCTGGCAAGTGGCCGATGCTAGAAATCTAGAACAATTTGCCGATAATTATTTTGATTTTATTCTCTTTAGTTTTAATGGCATTGATTATATTTCCCATGCTGACCGTTTTCTAGTTTTAGAGGAAATTAGCCGCATCGGTAAAACTGGCGGTTATTTTTGTTTTTCTAGTCATAATCTTCAGGGAATTATCCCAGAATTCGATTGGAAAAAAAAGATTAGTTTGAATCCTTTTAGTAGCTATGTCAATTTAGTCATCTGGGCGATTTTGCGTGCCTGTAATCCCTCTCTTAGCTACGAACAGTTATTGACTGCTGACTATGCAATTATTCGGGATGAACCCCATAATTTTCGTCTGCAAAATTATTACGCCACCCCGAAAGAACAATTAAGACAGTTAAGGTCTTACTTTCAAGAGATTAAAATTTATTCTTGGAAAACCGGTCAGGAAATTAACAGCGAACAAGAGTTAAATACTAATCTTGATCATTGGCTTTATTATCTCTGTGTTCTTCCCTAATATTATCCCGCTTTTTTGGCGGATATTGAAGTAATGCTTGGGCAAGATAATGACCGGTGTAGGATTTTTCACATTTAGCCACGGTTTCCGGTGTTCCCACCGCGATTAATTCTCCTCCCTTGTCCCCTCCTTCCGGTCCCAAATCAATAATCCAATCGCTACAGCGAATCACGTCGAGATTGTGTTCGATGACGATAATCGAATTACCTTTATCGACCAATCTTTGTAACACATCTAAGAGATGATGCACATCATAAAAAGATAACCCCGTAGTCGGTTCATCAATCAAATATAGGGTTTTTCCGGTGGCCCGTCGGGATAATTCGGCCGCTAATTTCACCCTTTGCGCTTCTCCACCGGATAAAGTGGGCGCACTTTGACCGAGTTTACAGTATCCTAAACCCACATCCACGAGAGTTTGTAATCTGGTGGTGGCCCGGGGGACATTTTCAAAGACCTTTAATGCTTCCTCGATCGTCATATCTAAGACATCGGCGATCGAATAACCTTTATACTTAACCTGTAGGGTTTCCCGATTATAACGCGCCCCTTTACACACATCACACTGCACATAGACATCGGGGAGAAAATTCATCTCGATGACGTTTACCCCTTGGCCTAGGCAAGCTTCACAGCGTCCTCCCTTAACATTAAAAGAAAACTGCCCCGCTTTGTAACCCCTAGCTTTTGCTTCGATGGTTTCGGTGAAAATCTCGCGAATAATGTCAAAAACCCCCGTATAGGTGGCAGGATTTGACCGAGGAGTGCGTCCTATTGGTGATTGGTCAATGACAATTACCTTATCAACCGCGTCCAATCCTTCCACTTTATCTAACTCTTTGGGGAAGGGAGTTAAACGGGTTAAATGATGTTGTAAAGCTGGATATAATAACTCATTAATTAGGGTGGATTTGCCTGAACCAGATACTCCTGTAATCGAGACTAATTTTCCTAAAGGAATCGTTACATCAATATTTCTTAGGTTATTCTGATGGCAATTTTTTAAAACTAAAGCGTTACCATTTCCCGCTCTTCTTTGGGGGGGAGTTTCAATAACTTTGCGTCCCGATAGGTAGGCTCCTGTTATCGATTTTTTCGACTTTAAAAGGGTTTTAAAACTGCCTTGACAGATGATTTCTCCGCCATGAATGCCCGCTTTTGGACCGATATCGACCAAATAATCGGCTGCCCGAATCGTTTCTTCATCGTGTTCGACGACGATTAAAGTATTACCTAAATCTCGCAATCTTTGCAGGGTTTCTAACAGTTTACTATTATCTCTTTGGTGTAATCCGATGCTAGGTTCATCGAGAACGTATAATACTCCTGTTAATCCCGAACCGATTTGAGTGGCTAATCGAATTCGTTGGGATTCTCCCCCAGATAAAGTCATCGCTGGTCGATCGAGGGTAAGATAATCTAATCCCACATCGATTAAAAATTGTAGTCTCGCTTTGATTTCTTTCAGGGCCAATTCCCCAATTAATGCTTGTCTTGGGGTTAAATGACAATCATTAATTCTCTGCAAACAATCCCGAATGGTAACTCCGGTAAAATCCGTGACCGTATATTCTCCTAAACGTACCGATAAAGCTTCCGGTTTTAATCTTTTTCCGTGACAAACTTCGCAGGTTTGGTTAACAATATATTTCTCTAGTCTTTGTTTAATAACTTCCGAGGTGGTTTCTTGATAATTCCTATCTAAGATATTGATAACCCCAGCAAATTCTCGATAGTAACCGCGACCAGTATCATAACGGTAATCATCTTCAAAATAGATCGGTTCTTTACTCCCATAGAGAATGATATCTTGCTGGGTTTTTGTTAGTTTCTGCCAAGGAGTTTGGATTTCAAAACCTAAAGCTTGCCCTAAACCGTAGAGGAGAGAAAGATAGTAGGAATTATCCTTATCTGACCAAGGGGCAATAGCCGAATAAACCGGTTGTTTTGGGTCTGGAATGACTAAATCTGCCGAAAATTTCCGTAAACTGCCCAATCCGTGACAGTTGGGACAAGCACCATAGGGAGAATTAAAAGAGAATAAACGGGGGGATAATTCCTCCATAACTGCCCCGTGTTCGGGACAGGCAAATTTCTCGGAAAAGACAATTTCTTTGGTAACTTCGGGATTATCTTCGTTATTCTCATCGAGAATTTCCACAATCGCTACACCGTCGGAATGCTTTAAACAAGTGGTTAAAGAATCCACTAATCTTTCCTGTAAACCCTCTTTTTTGATCAGGCGATCGATAACAATTTCGATATCATGAAGATGTTTTTTATCTAACTCGATGCCCTCGGATAATTCTACTACCTTGCCGTCAATCCGCACCCGGGCAAAGCCTTGGGATGCCAAACTAGAGATTAATTGCTTATGAGTGCCTTTTTTGCCGCGAATTACTGGAGCTAAGATTTGAAATCGGGTTTTATCGGCTAATTCCATCACTCGATCGCACATTTGATCGATGGTTTGGGGGGCAATATTGCGATCGCAATGGGGACAATGGGGTTCACCGGCACGACCGAACAATAAACGCAAGTAATCGTAAATTTCCGTAACAGTTCCCACACTAGAACGGGGATTGTGGGAAGTGGATTTTTGGTCAATGGAAATAGCCGGACTTAAACCCTCGATCGCATCCACATCGGGTTTATCTAATTGTCCTAAAAATTGACGCGCGTAGGCGCTGAGGGACTCCACATAGCGGCGCTGTCCCTCGGCAAAAATGGTGTCGAAAGCGAGGGAAGATTTGCCCGATCCCGAAACTCCGGTAAAAACAATCAACTGATTGCGGGGTAATTCGAGATCAACATTTTTGAGATTGTGTTGTCGTGCGCCACGGATACGGATTGAGTCAGTTTGAGCCATCGGACGGTGCCAAGTAGTCCTTAACAATAATAGCTTTGACGAATGGATTTCAGCCAATAGAAAACCAGTCTTCTATCATATCAAAAGATTCTCGGGGTTAAACCGCCCGTTCGAGAAACTCGCGCATATCTCGATCGGCCGCAGGACAAAAGCTATGACTCGCTTCTTCTTCTAAATGGGCTAAAACTGGGCAATTAATTCGATAATCTGGTTCTTTTGACCGTTCTAGCTGCAATTCGTACACTTGTTTTTCCAGTTGTTCGATGCGGTCCACCAAAGCGCGAATAGCCACCGCTTCCGAGTCGGGTAAATCACCGTGTTCGAGGGGTTCGACCCGCGTCCCGGCGCGATAGATTAAACGACCGGGTACACCAACAACGGTACAATCGGCGGGAATATCGCGCAGCACCACAGAACCAGCGCCGACGCGAACGTTATTACCCAGATAAATATTACCTAAAACCTTGGCCCCAGCGCCGACGACCACATTTTCCCCTAGAGTCGGGTGACGTTTACCGCTTTCTTTCCCCGTCCCTCCTAAAGTAACTCCCTGATAGATGAGGGCATAATCACCGACAATGGCGGTTTCTCCGATGACAACTCCCATACCATGGTCGATAAAAACACCCTGACCAATTTGGGCGCCGGGGTGAATTTCGATACCAGTCAGAAAACGGGCAAGATGGGAAATTAAACGGGGAATAAAGGGAATCCCGATGTGATATAGCCAATGGGCGAAGCGATGGCACAGTAAAGCCTGTAATCCGGGATAACAAAATAGTACCTCTAACCAGTTGCGGGCAGCGGGGTCACGTTCAAAAATGATCTTGAAATCGGCTAGGAGAATAGATAACACGAGTCTTGATTCCATATTGATCGAGCTTATACTAATCCATGTTATCACCCTGGTAAATGAGCCGTTCAACTAAAAAGCGATCGAGTAACCCGTTTTCCTAGTTCGCTTTTACTGTTCTCGGCCAAATTTTGAAGATATCCTTAATTTCCCTCTTGTTTAATCTTCCTTTAACTTGGGGCTGAAAAAATGCGATTGTTTAGCCTTTTTTTGCAGGGTTTCAGCTAAAAATATGATTCATGCTATCTATCGTCACCATTGGAAATTTCTATTAACCTTGCTGTCAATTGCTGGCAGTATCAATATTGTTACTGAATCGGCCTCAGCTTTAAATATCACCCGATTGAGCAGTCTTGGCAATAGTACAAATGCTGCTAATAACTTCGGGGCAGAAATTCCCGCTTATGACCCCTCTAGTCGCAAATTATTCGTGACCGGTCCCAATAATCGTCTAGATATTGCCGATATCAGCAATCCCGCTAGTCCAATTCCCTTACCCTCGATCGATCTTAGTCCCTACGGTGCAGGGGTTAATAGCGTTGCCATCCAAAATGGTATCGTGGCCCTGGCCATGGAAGCTAATCCCATTACCAATAACGGCAGTGTAGTATTTTTCGATACTAATGGTGTCTTTCAGAGTCAGGTTACTGTGGGCGCTTTACCAGATATGTTAACCTTTACTCCTGATGGTAATCGGGTTTTGGTCGCTAACGAAGGGGAAGCGAGAGGAGCGATCGATCCCGATGGTTCCGTTAGTATTATTAATCTTAGTGCTGGTGTTCTCAATGCCACGGTCAACACTGCTACCTTTACCAGTTTTAATGGTCAAGAGAACACTTTAAGAAATCAGGGAGTCCGCATTTTCCCCGGTCAAACGGTTTCCCAAGATGTGGAACCGGAATACATCACCGTTTCCGACGATGGAACCACTGCATGGGTAGCTTTACAGGAAAATAATAGTATTGCCGTAGTCGATATTGTTAACGCTCAAGTCACCAGTATTTTACCCCTAGGAACCAAAAATTTTAACGCTTCTGGTAATGGTTTCGATCCTAGCGATCAAGATGGAGGGGTAAATATTAATAATTGGCAGGTTTTTGGCTTATATCAACCGGATACGATTGCCACCGTTACCATCGCCGGACAAACCTATTTAATTACTGCCAATGAAGGGGATACTAGAAATGAGGCTCGACGAGTTTCTACTCTAACTTTAGACCCCAATGTTTTCCCTAATGCAGCCCAATTGCAATTAGCCCAAAATCTCGGACGTTTAGATGTTTCTAGCATTGACGGACTTAACGCCCAAGGTCAATATAGCCAACTTTTTGCCTATGGTGGTCGTTCTTTTTCGATTTGGAATGTCACTAATGGACTGTCCCCAGTCTTCGATAGTGGCGATGATTTTGAACAAATTTTAGCGGCTTTTTCGGCAACTCCCCTAACTGCTAGTATTTTTAATTCCGATGGTACTCCTAACAGCTTCAATAGTCGTAGCGATAACCGCGGGCCAGAACCAGAAGGGTTAGCATTGGGAAGCGTGAGGAATCGTCTCTATACTTTTGTGGGAATAGAAAGGGCTGGCGGTTTCATGGTTTATGATATTACCAACCCTAGTAATCCTTTGTTCACCAATTATATCAACGATTGGCAATTAGGGGATATCTCTCCCGAAGGATTATTATTTATTCCCGCTGCCGATAGTCCTAATGGTACTCCCCTGTTAATTGTTGCCAATGAAGTGAGTCGTAATGTGGCGATTTATTCCGTCAAACCTGTCCCAGAACCTAGCGCAGTTTTAGGATTAGTAACCCTCGGACTAGCTGGCTATAGTTTGAAAAAAAGAGGGAATTGCTAATCACATCCCGTAAAATGGTAGCGCCTCCGACCAATGGGGGCGTTTTCCCGTTTGCCAATCCAAATGGGCTAAATCGAGGATATCGGTGGCATTTATGCCTAAATAGCTGGGTGTGACTAATCTTTGATAGGAAATAGTTAAGTTTTCTAAAGTCTGCTGCCATTGTTCCGGAGTCATCAGGCTATCAGCTAAATAAACCCGATTACCCCGATAGATGCCCACATACAATTGTCCCCTAGTTGCGGGCATTTCTAGGGCTAGATAGCTATCGAGGGGGTAACAATCCCGTTGTGACCAAGCCAAGGCCGCTAAACTGGAGACGGTAAAAATCGGTAGCTGTAATTGTTGTGCTAGGGTTCTACTGGTGACTATACCGATGCGGGTACTGGTAAAGCTCCCCGGCCCCTTAGCAGTGGCTAGAAAGGCTAAATCAGCCCATTTTTGCGGGGCTAGGAACTGTTTTAGATAGGGGTGGAATAGGTTCGATAAGTCCCTGTCTAAGTCCCAAGTTTGTTGACGACTATCATCGCTGAAATTAGAGAGGGCCAGTCCTAGTTGGGGACTGCTGGTATGCAAGGCTAATCCATAGACAGGGGAAGACAAGTCAATCTTTCTGTATTAGTAAGTTTTTATGGGTCGCCTGGGATTCGAACCCAAGACCAATCGGTTAAAAGCCGAGTGCTCTACCGCTGAGCTAGCGACCCGTTTCGTGTTCTGCACACGATTTATCAATATAACATCTTATCGGGGCTAAGTCAAGGGGTAATTTAAATTTGATTGACTCGCATTTCCACGATCGCCTCGCGGCTACTCTGGGGGTCTAGGTAGGTCAAATGTTCGCCTGTGTTAAGGGCGTTGCGGGGAGCGCTCCAAGGTTCGAGACAGATATAATTTTTATCTTTCAGGGTCCAAAAAACTAGAGTTGTATAAAGATCGTCGTAACCGAGGACAATTTGACGCTGATGATAGGAATCACTAAAACTACTTTGATGGCGAGTAATTTGCGGAAAAGCGGCATCAATTTCTTCGAGATTAAAGTCAAAGTTGCCGGAGTAGGAATGGAAGGTTTTCGTGCGTTGATCGAGGTATTGGGAGGAGGGAATATCAAAGGATAATCGGGTTTTATCGGTGACTTGAAAATAGGGATGGAACCCGATAGAAAAGGGCATTCTTTCGGGAGAAAGATTAATCACTTTTTGGTGAATTTTGAGGCTGTTTCCTTGCAGTTGATAGGTAAAGATTAATTGAAAATCAAAGGGATAGACTTGACGAGTGGCCGGATTACTGTTTAATTCTAGGGTTAAACTAGCGGCAGTTTCGGTGCTTTGTTTGCTGAATTGCCAGGGTAAATCACGAGCAAATCCGTGTTGTTTCAGGGTATAGTTTCGGCCTTGGTATTGATAGGTATTATCGGGTAAGTTGCCACAGATAGGGAATAAAATCGGAACTCCTCCGCGCACACTGAGGTTAGGATCTTTGAATCTTTCTGTGTCCAGATAGAAAATATCTTCTCCGCAAATTTGCCAACGGGTGATGATTCCTCCCCTAGCGGGAACCACTTCCAGATAAGCGTCGGCCTCTTCATCCTTGAGACAATAGGTAAGATATTGATTTTGGTTTTGAGTGATCGTAAAGGTCATATCAGTTATCAGTTATCAGTTATCAGTGAATATCTTCGGTTTTCGGTCGCTTGAAAGCTGAGATAGCCTAGCTTGAGATGAAAATTTGGGTAAGAAAATAGGCAATAGCGGCGCTACCAATCGGTACAGTGAGATTATCTATACCTAGTTTCGAGAAAGTTTCTAGAATAGTAGCTCCGATCGCTGTCAATAAAGATACTAAAATAATTGGCGGATTAATGCCATTAACAAAAGATAAAATAATCAAGCTGACTAGAAAGCTGACTCCTAACATAGTCAGGGAACCTTCCAGACTTTTGCCACTGCCGAAAATTTTGTAGGGATGTTGACCGAAATTTTGTCCGACTAGGGCTGCTAATCCGTCTCCCAAAGCCATAATTAAAATACCCATTGCCGCATATTCGGGGTGAGAAATTGTCCAAAAATAAGCCACGAGAACACCGATACTAACAGCATAAAAAAAAGTTCCCCAACTGCGGCGACCAACACTATTAAGACTGGGCAAAATGGGGAAAAAATAGGATAGGATAGCGATAGTTGCCGCTAGGATCGCGGCGCTTATTCCCACCCAAGCGGGGATATTTAACCACCAGGCCAAAAGGATGACGTTTCCCGTGCCAATGTGGACAACTTTGCGGGTAATTTCGCCATTGGCACTGAAAAGACTTTTTAATTTTTCAGCGATCAGAATCAGAACAACTAGGTAACAGGCGACTAAACCGATCGAAAATAGGAGAGAGTGGGATAGTTCCACGTGACAAAAGCGAAAATTGACTATCTATTAGTTTAGGCGATCGAGGTGACATTGATGAAAGGAATTTTTATTGGTTTAATTAAGGGATATAAACGGTTTATTTCGCCGCTATTTCCCCCTTCCTGTCGTTTTCAACCCACCTGTTCCCAGTATGCCATGGAAGCGATTGATCGCTTTGGTGTGCTGCGGGGTTCTTGGTTAGCAATTAAGCGTATTCTCCGTTGTCATCCCTTTCACCCTGGAGGCTACGATCCCGTGCCTCCCTGTGGCGACAAGCACGATTAAAAGCCACAACTTCTTATCTCAATGGTGAGATAAGAAGTTGTCGTTTTGGGGATTCAGGAGTCAGGCTTCGGCCGTGAGCTCAGCCGAACGGATTCAGGAGTCAATAGCAAACTAGGTTATACTTCATCTTTAGGGTAAAGTCTGTAAAACTATTGATATTTTTAGACCCGTTGATGATTGCCTATTTTCTTTGGGGAAAACGCTCGATATCGGCAATACCATAAAAGATAATCTGTTTATCTTTTAAACGTAGTCGATCGACTCTTAATTGAGTACCATCGAGAGCAAATTTATCTAAATCCATGAGGTTGTTAACATGACTGATTAAAGCTTCTCCTAAAGCTTTCGATCTTTCGTCGCCTTGATAAACCACATCAACAAATTGAATTTTTCGCCGTTCTTCCACAACCACAGCCGTGGTCATTTCTAGCAGAATCGGTTCTTCTTCTGCCAATTTAATTAGACTTTTGAGAGTTAAAGTTTTATCGTCATTGAGAATTAATTCTGTGTTCTGACAGTGAATTGATTTACCTTCGTACTCTAATCTTTGCAGTTTTTCGACAATAAAAGGTGTATTAAAAGAGGTGGTTAAGTCTTCTTCCGTTAAAACTACCCGCAAAGTGGCCCGCGTCGGTTGACGGAGTTTCACCTGTCCGGTAAAAATGGCACTAAAATCGATCGCCACCGCTTGCACATACAATTCCATGGCTTCGATGCGTAGGCCATTGTACATGAGCATCGACTGACCGATAAAGTCAAAACCGTCGATACTGCCTTGCAGTAATTTGGCCACGGGTTCGGCGCGGACAGTGGCTGTCAGCTTGCCTGTGCGTTTGAATAATGCAGCGATTGCAGCACTCACCACTTTACTGATGAGTTGATCGCCGCTCTGATTGGGAAAAGGTAAGCTACCAAACACGCCTGCTGTCATATCTCTCATAGGTGGGACTGCAACGATCTTAACATTATTTAAAGTTTCTTTACATATCGTTTTATTAATCAGGATGATAAGTAATCTGTATGATTCTGTAGAGGTTATAAATTTTTAGCGGTCTATCGCGTGCGAGGGGATAGGATGAAAAAACGCTACTATCCCAGTGATATAGCGTTTTTCACTTAAAAAATCGGGGTTAAAAACGTGGTTGCCATTTCAGATCAACAACAGTTAGCCGCTACCCACAACCACAGCGATCGAGTGGCGGTATTATTGATGGGATACGGGGAAGTGGAGAGTTATGAGGACTTCGCCAACTATAATGAACAGGCCTTAAATCTGCTGACGGCTAAGTTCGCTCCCGTACCGACTTGGGTTTATCCTCCCCTAGCGAAATTATTGGCCCTATTTGACCTACACGAATGGCAGCACCAGCATAATCACTTTATTTCCCCCCATAACCACATTTTCGAGCATCAAAGACAGGAAATCGAGCGCAATTTGCAGGCAAAATGGGGTAATCGGGTGGAGGTATTCAAAGCGTTTAACTTCTGCGCGCCTTTTTTACCGGCACAGGTGTTAACGGAAATCCGCGAACGGGGATTTGAGAAAATTTTGATCTATCCTCTCCTCGTTGTTGATTCTATCTTTACCAGTGGCATTGCGATCGAACAAGTTAACAAAGCTTTAGCTCAAGGACAAACGGGGGAACATTGGGTCAAAGGATTGCGCTATATTCCCTCGTTTTATAACCAACCCGCTTATATAGATCTAATGGCGCGGTTAGTGGAGGAAAAAATCGCGGCCGAGGTAGCTAGTAGCTGTCTTCCCTCGCAAATTGGCATTATTTTAATGAATCACGGTTGTCCCCACGAAGCTAAGGGATTTACGTCGGGAATCGATGAAAGTCAAGCTTTATACGAGTTGGTCCGGGAAAAATTAATCTATCGTTATCCCTTGATTTCTGTGGGTTGGTTAAATCACCAAACCCCTTTAATTAAATGGACGCAACCGAATGCAGAGTTAGCGGCGAAGAATTTAATCGAATTGGGGGCCAAAGCCTTAATTTTCATGCCGATTGGCTTTGCTACGGAAAATCACGAAACTTTACTGGATGTGGAGCATATTATCGAAGCTTTACGCCGCAAACACGACCAGGTTAATTATGTGCAGATGGCCTGTGTCAACGATAACCCCGAATTTTGCCAGATGGTCGCCGATTGGGCCGAGGAACATATCGAAGCTTTACTATCACAAGAGGCTTTATCTGTCAATACTTCTGTAACAATTCCTCACATTCATTCCGATCACCATCATCACCACGGACACCACCACCATCATTAAGCTTGGACAGTGGCAAAGAGGGGCAACGGCGAAAATTAGTCCTACCACTTGTCACTTTTGGAAGTATAATCTATAATTGTGCTTTCCTGGGTACGTAGCTCAATGGATAGAGCATCCGCCTTCTAAGCGGACGGTTGTAGGTTCGATCCCTACCGTACCCGTTATTGTTAAGTAGGGTCTGCTGAAAAAGTTTTTCCTGGGGGTAGGGTGTGGGGTGTGGGGTGTGGGGTGTAGGGTTTTACCGATTTTCAGGTGGTCAACTACCTAATTTTCAGGGAAAAAGTACCTCAATTTTCCCCCTGATCACTCCCA
>NZ_JADBUN010000156.1:0-48009 GCF_020245625.1 Microcystis sp. M049S2
CATTATTCACCAACTGGCAAAAACCTGATTGTGAGGACATCTCAAAAAACAGACTGTTTTTCAGCCAGATCGCTAGATGAACTTCTTGCCAAGGCTTTCGAGGATTTTCCAAAGTCTTCATGAATAATGCAGGCTAGGACTTTCGGACATTTGACCGCTTTAAAGATAACATCTCTGGGATAACAGATGTGGCTTATTGCGTCAGCGGCCTAGATGCGGGAGTAAGCTGTTAACTATCTAAATTACTCGTTAAGACTGTCTATGAGCAAGCAGGGAGCAGGGAGAGGAAGTTTGAGCATTTGTACTAACTTACCATCTCCGAGTTATCACCTGAAAGCGAATAGGCAACAGACGACAATAAGATAACGTCACGAGTCAGTTTAACTAGATTAATCTCTAAGCTTCGCCCAAAAATATTGGCTCTGATTAGAGCTATTTCTAGGTTAGCAAAAACTCAGGTTTTTTAACGTCAGCATAGTACACTTTTTCTGGGTATAAAATAGCACCCAGTTTTGTCAAAGATACGCAATGCAAGGGGTGGGGTGTGGGGTGTAGGGTGTGGGGTGTAGGGTGTAGGGTGTAGGGTGTAGGGTGTGGGAATTATGAATTATCAATTATGAATTATGAATTGGGTAGTTTTTTGCTGTGAATAGTAAACGATGAACTGATAACTGATAACTGATTTACATTCTTTCCAAAACGGGTATTCCCAGGAGATATAAGCCTAATTTTAGGGTTCTTGCCGTTAAATCACACAAGACTAAACGGGAGGTTTTAATCGGTTCTGCTGCTTTCAGAACGGGACAATTCTCATAAAAACGATTATACTTTTTACTGAGTTCATAAAGATAAT
The DNA here is from genome assembly GCF_020245625.1 of Microcystis sp. M049S2. Lineage (NCBI taxonomy): Bacteria > Bacillati > Cyanobacteriota > Cyanophyceae > Chroococcales > Microcystaceae > Microcystis > Microcystis sp. M049S2. The sequence continues at coordinate 854 of NZ_JADBUN010000156.1, forward strand.
CACATAAACGATTAGGTAATAAATCCTCTTCCACGGCACTAATTACTTCCGGCAGTTGCAGTAATTGTTTAGCCAGAATTAATTCGCTTTCATCCTTGAGAATTAGCGGTGAATTGGCACTTAAATCCTGAAAATTAATACCACCTTCGCGACTGATACTCTGAACCCTAGCGTAAGCGTACAGCATATAGGGGGCGGTGTTGCCTTGCAGATTGAGCATTTTGTCGTAACTGAAAACGTAGTTACTATTGCGATTTTGGCTGAGATCGGCGTATTTGACGGCACTTAATCCGACGGTTTCGGCAGTATTAGCGATAAAATCGCTGGTTTCTTCTCTTTCCTCGCTTGCTAGTCTTTTTTCTAAGTCAGCGAGGGAACAGGCGATCGCTTGATCCAGTAATTCTTGTAGTTTTACCGTCTCCCCAGAACGAGTTTTTAATTTTTTACCATCTTCCCCTAAAACTAATCCAAAAGCGACGTGAACCACTGCCACATTATCGGGTAAAAATCCCGCTTTTTTAGCCACCTGAAATACTTGGGTAAAATGGTTAGCTTGTCCAGCATCGGTAACATAAATTATTCTTTCGGCTTTATCTTGACGCACTCGATAACAAATTGCCGCTAAATCGGTGGTAGCGTAATTATAACCGCCGTCGGATTTCTTGACAATTAGGGGCAAAGGATCCCCCTCTTTGTTGGTAAAACCATCGAGAAAGACACATAAAGCGCCGTTGTCTTCTGTTAGCAATCCCTGTTGATCTAATTCTCTGATTACTGTCTCAAGGTAGGGATTATAAAAAGATTCCCCCCTTTCAGTCAGTTTTATATCGAGAATATCATAGATTTTCTGAAATTCCCGCCGTGATTGTTGACAAAGTAACTGCCATGCTTGACGACTTTGAGGATCACCTGACTGTAATTTTACTACGGCTTGACGGGCAGTTTCTTTAAAGTTTTCGTCTTCATCAAAACGAATTTTAGCCTTTTTATAAAAGCTAACTAAATCCCCTAAATCCAGAGCATCCGCTTGGGTTAAAGCCCTAGGATAAGCTTCTTGTAGATAGGTAATTAACATCCCGAATTGAGTACCCCAATCCCCGACGTGATTGAGACGAATTACTTGATGATGACGAAATTCTAAAATCCGAGCAATACAATCACCAATTATAGTCGATCGCAAGTGACCGACGTGCATTTCTTTAGCAATATTGGGACTGGAAAAATCGACAATAATTTTTTGACTGGGGTTAGCGGTGGCAACTCCTAAACGGTTGTCAATAATTAGGTCTTTTAATTGGGTTTCTAGATAACTGGGTTTAAGGGTAAGATTGATAAAACCGGGTCCAGCAATTTCGGGGGGTTGACAGAGATCATCTATCTCTAGATTTTTTAGTAAAGTTGCCGCCACTTCCCGGGGTTTTTGTTTTAATTCTTTGGCTAAAGAGAGGGAAATATTACATTGATAATCGCCAAAACGGGGGTTACTAGCGGCGACAATTAGAGGATCGGTACCAGTGAAGTTTTCACCAAAGGATTTAACTAGGGATTGGGAAAAACGCTCTTTTATTTGTTGGATAATGGCAGTCATAGAGAGAATTTAGCAATGAATGTTAGAAGTCTATGGGGAATTAGGAAATTTATCTTGCTCTCATCTTGAATAGAATTAAGCCGAACGAGGCATTATGTCCATTTTCTTGTTACATTATAAGCATCAAATTTAGTATCTTTACTAATTAGAATTAGCGATCTGTTTAGAGATTGAGCAATTAGCATTCTATCAAATGGATCTCGGTGATGCAAGGGTAAAGTACAAATTTTTAGAGTATCAGAAAATGATATAGATAGTAAGGTTACATCTGATGCTTCTAGTTTAGTTTCAATGGTTTCATAACTTTTTTGTAGGGCTAACTTACCTAAATTTAACTTAATCGCGATTTCCCAGAGACTAACAATACTGACATAAACTTCAGGAGCAAAATCAATTTCCTCCCGAAGATTATTAGGCAAGTTAGAATCGTTTTCAGTTAACCAGATGAAAGTATGGGTGTCCAGAAGAAAAGATGTCATCACATATATTCCTGAAAATCTTCCAAAGACTCATCAAAATCATCAGACAAAGGTAAGGTAAATGTACCTTGTAAAATTCCTGAACGACGTTTTCTAAGAGAAGGTTTCTCTATAATAACATCTGATTGATAATTGGCCATCAAATATTCAGCATAGTGAAGCAGCTCTATTTTTAAGAACTCTGGCATTGTTTCGACAGTTTCTAAGATTTTTGTGTCTATATTCATAAGTTATGGATACTTAATCTCAGCAAATTTTTACTAATTACTTATTCCTTAACCAATAAAACCACGGCATAAACTGCGATACCTTCTTCTCGTCCCACAGGTCCTAATTGTTCGTTAGTAGTGGCTTTAATTCCCACCTGTTCTGGATTAATCTTGAGAGTTTCTGCTAATTTGGCTCGCATCGCATTAAGGTGGGGTTTCATTTTCGGTTTTTCGGCAACAATTACCGAATCAATATTATTAATCTGCCAACCTTTATCGATAATTAATTGATTAACTTGTTCTAATAATTTTAAACTATTCGCCCCTTGCCATTGTGGGTCTGTGGGGGGAAAATAATGACCGATATCGCCTAAACTAAGCGCACCCAGCATGGCATCCATAATAGCGTGGGTTAAGACATCGGCATCACTGTGACCCAATAAACCCACAGTATGGGCAATTTCTACTCCTCCTAAAATTAAAGGTCTTCCTGTTACCAATCGGTGGATATCGTAGCCGTTACCAATACGAATATTCATAGAGCAGTCCTCATTGTCGGTGTTTCTGCAAATGTGAGATGCACCCAAATTGCGGTAGAATTTTCTTGGGGATAATCTCCTAACTTCTGACTATCCACTGCCGATTACCGCAAAGGATAGCCATTTATTCTATCAGATTGAGAAGATATTAGGTAAGAACTAACTAAACACAATTAATTACACATATCTAACCACCTCTTGCCTCTTGCCTTTTGCCTATCCTAACCAAAAAGTTAATTTTATCCTACTTACTTATGATAACACTTGTAACTATATTTTTCACTGCCTTGCTGGCAGTTACGGATTTTACTTACCAAGTTTTGATTCATTTTCCCATACAAATCATCAATTTTTTGGGGTCGTTGTTGTCCTATGGAGTAATCGGACTGATAATTTTTGTCCTAGTCTGGATTGTGGGTGACTGATTTCTCGGTAGAAAAAAATGAGAGAATCAGCCTTAGCCAATTCTCCCCAATTTAAGCCAACTTTTAGTTTTTACTGTTCACTAGCCACTGCTTGGGGTTGTCCTTGCGGTTGGAATTGGAACAGGGAATAAACCACATTGCGACGGATATCAATCATCATTTCTAAAAACATCTCGTAGCCTTCCTGTTTATACTCAATTAGAGGGTCTTTTTGACCGTAACCGCGTAAACCAATCGACTCGCGTAAAGCTTCCATAGCTTGCAGATGTTCGCGCCATAACATATCGATTTGCTGCAGGATAAAATAACGTTCGGCATCGCGCATTAAACCGGCGCGAATATTATCCACTTGACGTTCTTTAATTTCGTAGGCTTTACGAACTTCTTCGTGTAGGAACATCTTGATATCATTGACACTCATCTCCTCGACATCTTTAGCGGTAATATCTGCCAACAGATAGACGAATTCCTGAGATTTACTAATCAGTTTTTCCAAATCCCATTCTTCCGCCGGCAGTTCGGGATTCACATAAGCCATGACGATTTCATCCATGGTTTTTTCGGCGTATTGCAGCACCTGTTCTTTTAAGTCCATCCCCTCCAAAACCCGACGACGTTCGGCATAAATAGCGCGCCGTTGATTATTCATCACCTCGTCGTATTCAAACACCTGTTTCCGGGCATCATAATAGAAGGTTTCCACTTTTCTTTGCGCGCCTTCCAAGGAACGAGTCAACATTCCCGACTCAATGGGCATATCTTCTTCCACCCGGAAGGCATCCATTAAACCCGCCACGCGGTCGCCTCCAAAAATCCGCAATAAATTGTCTTCTAGGCTTAAAAAGAAGCGTGTAGAACCGGGGTCGCCCTGTCTGCCCGCCCGGCCTCGCAATTGGTTGTCAATACGGCGGGATTCGTGGCGTTCCGTCCCGATAACGTGCAGTCCGCCCCTTTCTACTACTTCATCGTGTTCTTTGCCTGTGTAATCTTCATAGGTTTTGCGAATTAATTTATAGACTTCGCGTAACTTTTGAATAACCTGGTCATCCGTGGGGGCTTTTTCGGCTGCGATAGCGATTTTTTCTTCTACTTCTAATTCCGGTAAACTTTGAGTTCCGTGGGTATCAACGGCAAATTTAACCGCTTCTTTCAGGGCATTTTCTACCTCTTTCGGTAACTCGGTGGGAAAAATTTCCGCCGAGGCACGCCAGTTTTTTTTCTTCTTACCCGGGGCGAATCCTTGCGGGCGATTGCGTTCTCCTAAACTGGGTAAACTAAAGGCCAAATTGTCATCTTCGGGCATAACTAATTTGGGCATTAAATACTCGCGAATTTTCAATCGGGCCATATAGTCGGAGTTACCACCGAGGATGATATCGGTTCCCCGTCCCGCCATATTCGTAGCAATAGTTACGGCCCCGGCCCGGCCTGCTTGGGCGACGATTTCCGATTCCCTTTCCACGTTTTCTGGACGGGCATTAAGCAAGTTATGGGGAATCTTTCTTTCCTGTAATAACAGCGAAAGCACTTCCGATTTTTCCACACTGGTAGTACCGACTAAAACCGGGCGACCCTGTTCGTGCATTTGTTGACATTCTTCGGCGACTGCGTTCCATTTTGCCTGTTCATTTTTATAGACCACATCGGCTAAATCTTGCCGACGAGAAACGCGGTTAGTGGGGATAATTGTTACTTGCAGGTTATAGACTTTTTCTAGTTCCGTTTCTTCGGTTTTGGCCGTCCCGGTCATGCCGGATAATTTCGGATAGAGTAGGAAAAAGTTTTGATAGGTAATCGTGGCTAAGGTTTGGGTTTCCTGTTGAATTTCTACCCCTTCCTTAGCTTCCACTGCCTGATGTAAACCATCGCCCCAACGTCGCCCCGGTAATACCCGTCCCGTGAACTCATCAACAATAACAATTTCACCACTGCGGACGATATAGTTAACGTCTTTTTTCTGGAGTTCTTTGGCACGAATAGCGTTAGAAATATAGTGCGCCCAGGGATTTTCTTGGTCGTATAAATCGGTAACTCCTAATAGTTCTTCCGCTCTTTTAAAGCCTTCATCGGTCATTAAAACGTTACGGTCTTTTTCGTTAACTTCGTAGTCTCCCGGTCCGTCTTCTACTTTTTGGCGCACTAATTGTTTGGCGATTTCGGCGGCGAGAATATATTTTTCTGTGGGTCGATCGATCGGTCCTGATATAATTAATGGAGTTCTGGCCTCATCAATAAGAATTGAGTCCACTTCGTCGATAACGCAGTAGTTAAAGGGTCTTTGGACAACTTCCCCCATCACTGTAGCCATGTTATCGCGCAGATAATCGAAGCCGAGTTCGCTGTTAGTGGTGTAGGTGATGTCACAGGCATAATTTTTCTTTCTTTCTTCTGGACTCATGCCGGCTTGAATTAGTCCCACACTTAACCCTAAAAAGCGATGTACCTGCCCCATCCATTCCGCGTCACGACGGGCGAGATAATCGTTAACGGTGACGACGTGAACCCCTTTTCCGGTCAATCCATTCAAATAAGCGGGGAGTGTGGCAACTAGGGTTTTTCCTTCCCCGGTTTTCATCTCGGCGATTTGTCCTTTGTGCAGTACCATTCCCCCCAATAACTGCACGTCAAAGTGACGCATCCCTAAGACTCGGATTCCCGCTTCCCGGACAATGGCGAAAGCTTCGGGGAGGATTTCCTCGAGAATCTCCTCTCTTTCGTCATAATTTCTCGCTTTGTCTAATCTTTCCTTAAATTCGCTGGTTTTGCTCCTTAATTCCTCATCGGACAGGTTTTTAATATCCTCTTCCAGCAGGTTGATTTCGGTGACGAGGGGCTGAAATTTTTTAATTTTGCGGGCGTTGGGATCTCCGAGTAGGGCTTTTAACATAGCAGTTTTTATTCTCTCGCTTCGATTGGCTCTTGATCTGTGGTGTTAACAATTGTATCACTCTCGTTGGGAGTAGAGAGTCATTTATCGGTGAACAGGGACTCTTGCCAGTGGGCAAAAATTAAGTTAATCTTCTCTCACCGGTGGCTTAACTAAAGGGGAAACCACCATATTTATTGATAATTATATCTATGGTTTCCATAATTGCGATCGATTCTCCCAAAATGGAGATAATTTGTTGATAATGTTCTAGGTCGTCGTAGCTAAGGTGGCGACCTTTGCGGTCTTTTAGCCACTTCTGACACACTTGATAACCGCCGATATAAAAGTTCCAAATTTGGAGCGGAATCCCCGCAAAATACTGGTCAGAATTAATCGAAATTTGTTGTTTATTTTCGTCATATTTCACCTGCTCGACTAGATTAGAACCCGCCACGGGATAGCTACTAATTTCTTTTCCCGTTGCTTTCATTAGGTGTAAATGTACTAATCTGTCACCTTTTTTGACTAATTCCCAGAATAATTCTTGATTACTGGTTAGAGGAACACGAGGAAAGTCTATTTTTAAAAATTCGGCGTAACGTTGGCGATATTGGGGAGAGTGAAAGACAGCATAGATATAGTTAAAAATGTCTTCTGGTCCAAAAGTTTTCTTTTTGTCTCCTTTGCCATCATTGATAAATTCTAATTCAAGTTTTGCCGAAAGTTTGTTAATAAATTCAGGCGCTAGATTAGGACGGCGACCATTTGGCGAGTTGGTTGGTTCTGTGTCAAATAAGGTTGGGGTATTGGTTGGGTAAAGATAGAGAGGTAAAATTTGCGTGTTTCTATCATGTGAGCCTACTTTCAATTCAATCAATGATTCTGATACATTGACGTGAGAAAAATTCAAAGAAGTTATTTGTCTGGTTGCTATTAATCCAATATTTTCCCCAGCTAGTATATGCTGCATTACCTCACCTCTTGGCATACAGTGAAAGCCTCTTGAGTGAAGAGTATAGTAGGTGTATCTTAAATCAAAAGGTCTATATAAAATAGGCACTAAATTCTTTTTTAATAAACCAGATTGCCTAATATCTTTTTGCGCTAAATCAACCTTCCAATCTCTTGTATCTTTTCCTAAATTGTACTTTTGCCTTGCTTCTTCAATACTTAGACTTGCAAAATCATTAACTACATTCCAAGTTTCTTCTTCAGTCTGTTGAATTGTTAAACTATCTCTAGCTGTGACGATACCAACACTATTAACTGGCATAATTTCAGTAATCTTCCAAAATTGATCGTATTCTGAGCGCAGATTGATATTCTGAGGTTTAAATAGATAAAAAGGAGAATCAGGTTGTAATTCCTGCCAAGAAGTAGAATAAAGATCATTTTCCTCTAACCAATGATACTTACCACAGACAATAACTTGATTCTCAATCATCTCTCTTTTGCCCCATAAATCAGCATGATAAACTTTAGCTAAATTTGAAGAACTATTGTGATATTTAATAAAAATACCAATAGCTACACCTTGCTGAATATCAAACACATTTTGATCCGGTGAACCGTCGGGACAAGCTTCTTTTTTCTTACTGTTGCCGTGTAAATCGAGTATATAAATATCATCAAAAGTTTTTAATAAACTTTGACGCATTCCCCGAAAAGTTGGGTTATCCAAATAACCATGATTAGTAACAAAAGCTAAAATTCCGTAACCAGTTTTCTCGATGCGCCATTGACTAAAGCGAATAAATTTGACATAATCATCATTTAACCATTTGGGATTTTTTTCGCCTAAAGGTTGCTCATCTACTTCAAAATAACTAGCAGTTTTTTCTCCAGAAATAATATCTTTTCCCTTCAATAATTCCTTAATCCATTCTCCTGTATTTACGGAATGTCCAGAGTAGGGAGGATTACCAATAATCACCATAACCGGATGTTCTTGCTTAACACCTTGTGCTGACTCTGCTTCATCGCGAATACGATTTAAAAACCCATCAGCAGGGGGAATTTGAAAAGCTTCCTGTAGGGTGTTAGTGAGATAGATTCCCAAGCGTTCATCGGCACTAAAATCATAGCCTAATTCCTGAAGTTGTAAACCTAACTTCATGTGTGCTACGGTGTAGGGAGCCATCAGTAATTCAAACCCAAAGAGACGGGGTAATAAATGTTTACTGACATAACTAGACCACATCCCTTTCTGTTGACGAAAACTGTCATAGATATGGTCGATAACCGAGTGTAAAAAAGTGCCAGTTCCCACAGCAGGATCGAGGATTAAAACTTGGTGAACTTCCTGAGTTTCTTGGCTATTATTAGGATTTTTAATCGTAATTTTTTTGGCATCGGCCAAACCTTTAGGAATCTGAAACTTATTTTTTAGAATATAGTCCACACTGCGAACCATGTAAGAAACCACGGGTTCAGGGGTATAATAAACCCCCCTAGACTCACGCATTTTACTATCGTATTCTGCTAAAAAAGTCTCATAAAAGTGAACCACAGGATCCTGCTTGCGTGTGCGTTTTCCAAAGCTGCCGAGAATCCCCTCCATGTCCGTTTGTTGTAAAATAGTCGCTAGAGTATCCACGGCCCAAGTAATCCGCTCATCTAATTCTGTACCAGCAATTTGATGAAAAATTCCCCGCAAAAAAGGGTTAGTTTTCGGTAGTCGAAATGCTGCCGTTTCCCTGGAAAAAGAACTTATTTGATCCGTATTACAGCGTGCTGCGAATAAACCATAACAGATTGTTTGTGCATACATATCCGCAAACTGCGCTTCATTGAGATCACTAATTAAAACTCGTTGAAAAGATTGCAATTGTTGCCGCAACATTCCCCCGCAATCTTGATCTTTTAAAGCTTGGCCGATTGCATCTCGAATTAACTGCGCTAAAGCGGCCATTTTTTTCGCTAATTCTCGCGGTGTTGTTATCTGAATAACTTTTGAGAGGAAAAACTGACAGAACAATTGTTCTACTTGTAAAATACCCTGGGAATCAGGTTTAATTTGCTTTTTTTGATTAAGAGTTGCCACGGACGCTGATAGACGCAATTCTCCCGATACATACCAACGAAATTCTAAATGATCAGTGATAATTAAATTACCCAAAGCCTGTAAATAACGTTTTATTTGGGGAGTATTTTCAACCTTTTTGAGAGAAGTTCCGATATCTTTTGCTTCCAGATGGCCAATTTCTACTATACCCTGATTAATCACAAAATCTGGAGCGCCACAAGCAATCCTTTTTGGCTCATTGAGAGCTTGTAGGTTATTATTTAGGGATTCAATTAATTTTTTTAAAGCAGGACGATAACTGTGTTCTGTGGCGTTACCCTGTTGATAAATGCCTGTGATTTCCTCTAGATATTTTGGCAGTGAATTACTCATTATCGTTGCGACATACAAACGTTCTTCTATAGATAAAATATAACCTCATTTAGCCCCCAATGTCCACTGAGATGCCCTCATCCTACTTTATCCCTATCCTCAAGGATACCAAAATTAGCTAAAATGAAATGATAGGCGATAATCTCATCTCAACAACTTCACCAAAATATTAACGATGGTCAAAGCATCATCTCCCTTATCTCTAGAGCATCTCTATCATGTTCCCACCTACACTATAGCCGATACTGCGCGCTATCTCCATATTCCTTTGCCCACTCTGAGAACGTGGGTACGAGGACGCACCTACCCCACTAAAAAAGGACAAAAAGAGTTTTTACCCCTCATTCAACGACCTAATCCGAATATTCCGCAACTTTCCTTTACTAACTTAGTGGAAGCGCACGTTTTAAGAGTTATTCGCAAAGTTCATAACATCCCTCTCGATAAAGTTAGACTGGCCCTAGACTATATTAGTGAACAATTTAACACCGATCATCCTCTGGTTCAAAAACAATTTAGTACCGATGGAATTGACCTTTTTATTGAACAATTTGAACATTTAATTAATGCCTCCCGTTCGGGACAATTGACGATGAAACAATTCTTAAATAATCTCTTAACTCGTATTGAATGGGATGAACAAGATATCGCCACACGGCTTTTTCCCACTATCGACATAAATGGGGAAGACTTCAGCAATAAAGTCCTAAAGATAGACCCTAATATTTCCTTCGGAAAACCCGTGATCACAGGAACAGGAATTCCCACTAAAGTTGTCACAGAACTTTATGATGCGGGGGACTCTATAGAAGATATTGCCAATGATTATAATTGTCAACCTTGGCAAATTGAAAAAGCGATTTTATTCGAGTGCAATTGGCAAGCGGCATGACCTATCAATACACCTATTTTATCGACCGCGCTTTAGGAAAGTCTATCGGTGAAGCTTTGCAAGAAATAGGGGTTAAAATTGAATTTCATCATGCCCATTTTGCCCCAGATGCCCCGGATACGGAGTGGCTACCTATTGTTAGTCAAAGAGGATGGATAGTATTAACTAAAGATGTAAACATTGGTAGAAATATTTTAGAAGTTCAACAGATAGCCCGTTATCAGGCTCAAGTATTTGTTCTAGTTTCTGGCAACTTACCTCGTCAGACTATGATTAATATTTTTGTCGAAACAATCGATAAAATCGAAAAAATAACTCAAGGTAATCAAGCCCCTTTTATCGCCAAAATATACCAAGATTTTCAAGTAAAATTGTGGAAAAATAAAAATGAATTAACCAGAATAATAGAAACTATGTAAAACTTATTATAGCGTTTCTGATTCACAAGAGGTACATTCCCGATCCTGAACAGTTTAATCAGCAAAGATTTAAGTGTGCCGCACAGATGCGAGAAATGCTATAAAATATTTTTTATTCAGTAAAAAATTACAGCTAAATTTGTTGACAATATTCTCACCATTACCTCTGATGCAATTGTGGAAATTGTCTGAGCAGTGAACCGGTTTAATCAACTTCTTAATCCCCCCACTTGCTGTTAAATTTATCTCCGTTCACTTCACCCAGGGGAAGGGGGGGACTTCTGGCGAGATTTGAGTTAAACTAGAAAGGTTGACTATTGACAAACATCGATCGCACAGGAGTAAATTATGTCTAGAGTCTGTACTATGACGGGGAAAAAGGCCAATAACGCCTATGCGGTGTCCCACTCCCACCGTCGCACCAAAAAATTACAAGAAGCTAACCTACAATGGAAAAGAGTTTGGTGGTCGGAAGGCAACCGTTGGGTAAAACTACGCATCTCCACCAAAGCTATCAAAACCATTGAAAAGAAAGGATTAGCCGTCTTCGCTAAAGAAGTAGGCTTAAACTTGAATTTGTACTAAGCGAGTAGTTCATAAGTGGAGACGAATCGGCCTTATTGTTGACTCCTCTGCTTTTGATTATTAAGTATTGCAACAGGGCGTGATGTGGGGTGAAAACTACCTTTAAGATTAAAAACTTAAAACGACCTGTTCAGGAGAATTTCAATGTATTCAACCCTATTAATGGCCGCCACCGCCGTACAAGGTTCCAGCGAATGGAGTCCCAAAGTGGCGATTGTCATGATTATCTGCAATATTCTCGCTATTGCTTTCGGTAAAGCGACTATTAAACAACAAAATGTCGGTCCTGCTTTACCTTCCCCCGCTTTATTCGGTGGTATGGGATTAGGCGCTTTACTAGGTACTACCAGTTTTGGTCATGTCCTCGGCGCCGGTGTCATCCTCGGTCTTTCCCGTCTCGGAGTTATCTAAGTCTGTTTTGATTTTCTCAATCGGTGGCCAAAAGTCACCGATTTCTTTTGTTAAAAATTCTGGACTGTACAATAAATATGACTGGGTGCATCTTAATATTTGTGACTTTCTCTCACATATAGGTGAGCAGCAGAAGTTATTAAAAGAGGGCGAATGCCATTCGCCCCTACAATAATATTATCGCGCCAATGGTAGGGGCGCATCGTGGTCAGTGAGTTTATCGAACTGCGTGCGCCCAAATGTAATATAGATATTTCTCCAAAATTGAGATGCACCCATTATGACTTTACCTCAAAAAAATTCTTTTTGGTACGATGAGCGATTTCAGAAGATTTTTCTACAGGTAATTATCCTGCTAATTGTCTGCCTAATTTTCTGGTTTTTTGGTCGCAATTTAGTGATTAATTTCCAACGCCTACGCTTAAGTTTTGGCTTTGGCTTTCTCTTTGATCCTGACCGACCAGCCTCTTTTGCTATTGGTGACTCTCCTATTGCCTACAGTCCCACCGATACCTATTTTCGCGCTCTTTTGGTGGGATTAGTTAATTCTCTCCGCATTATGATTACTGGCATATTTTTGGCGATTAGTCTGGGAATCGTCATCGGGTTAGGTCGCTTGTCGGATAATTGGTTAATTCGTCAGTTAGCAACAATTTATGTGGAAACTATTCGCAATACTCCTTTATTATTACAATTATTTTTTTGGTATTTTGCTGTATTTCTAAAACTGCCGAAGATTGAGGAATCTTTAGAGTTCTTTGGCAGTATATTTTTAAATAACTCAGGAGTCTATTTACCTTTCCCCGCTAATAGTTTCAGGACATGGTTAGCCTTATTTATCATTGCTTTAGGAATAATTATCTCAGTATTTTTATACCTAAAAAATAAACTTAGTTTATGTCTAACTAGCCTAATACTCCTAGTTATAATTCCTCTAATCTGGGGTTTACAATGGCAAAGTCCCCAAGTTAATCCTCTTAATCAAAATATTGACTTCGGTTTACATCTTTCTTCCGAGTTTGCCACCCTTTTAATCGGTTTAACTGTTTACACAGCTGCCTTTATCGCGGAAACGGTACGGGGAGGAATTCAATCGGTTAATCGGGGACAATGGGAAGCAGCTAAAGCCTTGGGATTAAAACCTTTATTAGTGATGAGATTAGTGATTTTTCCCCAAGCTTTGCCAGTGATTATTCCTCCTTTAACTAATGAATGTTTAAATCTGGTTAAAAACTCTAGTTTAGCGATCGCTATTGGTTATAATGATATTTATGCTATCTCTAGTACCATCGCTAATCAGACAGGAAAAGCTGTAGAGATGTTAATAGTAGTTATGGCCACCTATTTATTCTTTAATCTGGTGATTTCTCTGGCTATGAATCAATTAAACAAACGGGTAAAAATTCAGGAAAGGTAGAAAGGTAGTGGACTGTTTCAGCTAATTTATTGCAATAGATTCTCCCGATTCCTCCTCCTTAAACACAGGATAAAGATGTTTCAGCTTGACCCTAGCATCGCTGGTCGTAAACGTCCATATTACCGTAGATGCAGGGTGAGAGCATCTCAAAAGCTATTGACAATTGGCCAATTTTGTGATCCCCATGGGCATTTCAGGTGATACCAGTCAATCAGAATAGTTACGAAATCGACCAAATGGGTCGATTTTTGCTTAACAATTGAGATAGCCAATTCTCCTCAAATATGCCTGAATCGCTCTCTGGGTAAGCAACTCACATAAAGTTCATTTTGTCAAGGATTGTTAAGATGCGCTCACCCTGCCCCAATCCCTTTACTATTGCCTATTGCCTCCTTTCAACAAACAATTTAAATTACCAACAGCTTAGAGAGTTTCCCCTTAAAAATCCCACCGAAGAAGATTGATAACTCAAATCGGCAACGTCATCTATTCTCCGTAGGATTCAGCAGTAATTTTACCCCGAAAAACGATGTAATTATAAACCGTATAGGCTAGTAAAATTGGGATTAAAAAACCCACAAAAGTCAGCATAAACACCAAAGAACTAGGGGCGGCCGCCGCTTGATAAATTGTCACTGACGGGGGAATAATATCGGGGAAAATCAACAATCCCAAACCGATAAAAGAGAGCATAAACAGCAATACTGTCCAGACCATGGGGGTGTTTTCTTCCTGTAGTTGCAAACTCCGCAGTAATAAACCCAGTAAGACCACAGCTAGAATCGGGATGAGGATAAAGATGTAAATTAGTCGAGGGTCAAATAAACGCTGACGGATATGGTCAGAAAGCAGCGGCGTACTGATGGTGATAAAGACAGCACCGATAAAAGTGGTAATAGCGGCAATTTTTGCCGTTTTATAGTGAACTTCCTGTAAATTACCCGTAGTTTTCAGAATTAGGTAAGTGGAACCCACTAAAACATAAGCTTGGATTAAAGTTAGAGACACTAGAATTGATCGCCATGTTAACCAATCAAAGGGACCGCCGGCAAAATGACCCAATTCATCCACTTTAATGCCCTCAAAAACCGCACCGAGGGCGAATCCTTGCCCCAAAGCGGCCAAAAAACTGCCGAGTCCGAAGGCATAATTCCAGAACAACTTGCGACGAGAATGTTCACGAAACTCGAAGGAAACAGCCCGAAATAACAGCCCCACTACCATAATCACTGCTGGCAGGTATAAAGCGTTTAAAATTGTCCCGTAAGCTAGGGGAAACGCCCCAAACAGGGAACCACCCATCAAAACAATCCAAGTTTCGTTAGCATCCCAAACATTGCCCAAACTGGTCATTAAAATACTGCGACGCTTCTCGGAGGAGGAAGTCAGGGAAAGAATTCCCACCCCCAAGTCAAAACCATCGAGGAGGACGTATAGAAACAGGAATAAACCCAGAATAAAAAACCAAATTTGTGGCAAAAAATACTGTAACGGTTCCATAGTTCCTCCTATTGTTGCGCTTCTAGGGAACGAGGATTTAGTTCTGGTGAGGTCACTTTTTCCTGTTGAGTCCCCGGCAGTGGTAAGTTAAGATTTGGTCCCTGACGGATAATAAGACTACCGAAATAGAGAGCAGAAACCAAGAAAACGACATAAATCGCCGTAATTCCGATTAAAGAGGTTAAAATCTCGCCTGCGGGCAGTTTAGAAGCAGCATCCACTGTCCGGATTTGATTGTAAACCGTCCAGGGTTGACGACCGACACAACGGACAATCCAACCGGTTTCAACCGCAAGATAACCCAGAGGGGCCGCAAAAACCCAAGCGCGCAGTAACCATTTTTGACTGTCGATTTTTTCGTTACTCAGTTGACCGCGCAGCCATTGCCCGACAGTTACAGTCATTAAAGAAGCGAGAAAAAGACCGATAGCGACCATAATCCGGAAGGAATAATAGATTAGCCCCACCATGTGCGGTCTGTCTTCGTATTTCCACGTTTTTAAGCCGAGAACAGGTTCCGATAACTTGGGTTTTAACTCCAAAAGATAACCCAAAGCATTAGGAATCTTCACTTCCCAGCTATTTGTCTCCGCTTTATCCTTGGGTAAAGCAACCAAACTCCAACCGGCAGTTTCTCCCGCAGGAATAGTTTCCCATTGCGCTTCCATGGCGGCTAATTTAGCCGGTTGATAGTGATACACTTGTTCGGCACTAAGATGACCGACAAAAATTTGCAAGGGAGCGATAACAATCGCTAGAGTAAGAATAATTTTGAGAGAACGACTAAAAAAGCTAATGTGACGTTTATTGAGCAAATACCAAGCACTAATCCCACCAATGACGAAAAGAGAAGTTTCCAGAGTTGCGAAAAACATATGCAGGAAACTATTAACCATGAAGGGATTGAGAATCGCTTGTAGGTAGTCCTGAACGATAAATTTACCATCCACGAAGATGCCACCGGCGGGGGTTTGCAGCCAAGAATTAGCGGTTAAAATCCAGAAAGTGGAAAGATTAGCCCCGAAAGCGACGAGAATTGTCGCTAGGAAGTGAATTAACGGGGGAACTCGTCCCCAACCAAACAGCATAATTCCTAGAAAACTAGCCTCTAGCATAAAGGCCATGGTTCCCTCGAAACCGAGGATAGTTCCGAAAAAGTCCCCCACTGCTTCCGAAAAAGGCGCCCAATTCATGCCAAACTGAAAAGCCATCGGTAAACCAGAAGCAACTCCAATGCCGAAATTGAGAATGTAGAGTTTTGACCAGAAGCGAGCGTGATGATAGTAGTCCGGATTGCGGGTTTTTAGCCATAATCCTTCGACAATAACTAGATAAATTCCCATACCAGTGGTTAACACCGGCCAAAGCATATGAAAAATAGCGGTGATGGCGAATTGTATCCGCGACAAAGCAACGGGATTGGCAAGTAAATCCATGATTATAATCTTTAAACGATCGTGAAAATATCATAAGCACCTATAATACTTAGCCAGTAATACCCTGAAAAGGCAAGGGTAAATAGGGATTATATAGATTGTTTTTAGATTTATGCGATCGCTTTGGTGTTAGTCAATGACTTAGTTAGTATTCTTGTATTATATTGGGGGGAAAACTCAGAAAAATTGCTAGAATATTAGCCTGATTAATTAATTTTCCCCTCGATCGAGTATGACTTTCTCCTCAGCCGCAGACTTTCAAGACGAATTTGATGTCATCGTCGTCGGGGCGGGCCATTCCGGCTGTGAAGCGGCCCTAGCCTGCGCCCGTCTCGGTTGTCGTACCCTTCTCCTCACCCTTAATCTCGATAAAATCGCTTGGCAACCCTGTAACCCCGCCGTTGGTGGTCCGGCTAAATCCCAATTAACCCACGAAGTGGACGCTTTAGGCGGCGAAATTGGCAAAATGGCCGACCGCACCTATCTGCAAAAACGGGTTCTTAATGCCTCTCGCGGACCAGCAGTCTGGGCCCTACGGGCCCAAACCGATAAACGGGAATACGCGGCGGTGATGAAAGGTATCGTCGAAACCCAAGCAAATCTGGTTATTCGGGAAGGCATGGCCACAGACCTGATTTTAGGGGCAAATGAGCAAGTTTTAGGGGTAGAAACCTATTTCGGCACTTGTTTCGCCGCTAAAGCCGTCATTTTAACCACTGGCACTTTTTTAGGCGGCAAAATCTGGATCGGCGGCAAATCCATGGCAGCTGGACGGGCGGGCGAATTTGCGGCGGTGGGTTTAACAGAAACCCTTAATCGTCTCGGATTCGAGACCGGTCGCCTAAAAACTGGCACTCCTGCCCGTGTGGATAAGCGTTCGGTGGATTACTCGCGCATGGAACCGCAACCGCCCGATGACGAGGTGCGTTGGTTTAGTTTTGATCCGGAGGTGTGGATCGAACGGGAACAAATGAACTGTCATCTCACCCGCACCACGGCGGCAACTCATCAATTAATCAGAGATAATTTACATTTATCCCCCATTTATGGCGGTTTTATTGACTCCAAAGGGCCGCGTTATTGTCCTAGTATTGAGGATAAAATCGTCCGTTTTGCCGATAAAGAAAGTCATCAAATTTTTATTGAACCGGAAGGGCGCGATATTCCCGAACTTTATATTCAAGGCTTTTCAACGGGACTGCCGGAAAATGTTCAATTAGCAATGCTGCGGACTTTACCCGGTTTAGAAAACTGTGTGATGTTGCGTGCTGCCTATGCAGTGGAATACGATTATTTACCAGCAACTCAGTGTTATCCAACCCTGATGACGAAGAAGATTGAGGGGTTATTTTGTGCGGGACAAATTAACGGCACAACCGGTTATGAAGAAGCGGCAGCCCAGGGACTGGTGGCGGGGATTAATGCGGCGCGGTTTGCTCTAGGAAAAGAGTTAATTGTTTTTCCCCGGGAGGAAAGTTATCTAGGAACTTTGGTCGATGATTTGTGTACCAAGGATCTGCGGGAACCCTATCGAATGTTAACCAGTCGCTCTGAATATCGCTTAGTATTGCGATCGGATAATGCCGATCAAAGATTAACACCTTTAGGGCGAGAAATTGGTTTAATTGATAACCGGCGTTGGCAATTATTCCAGAGCAAACAAGCTAATATTATCGCTGAAAAAGAACGCCTACACGAAACGAGAATTAAAGAACGGGATGAGGTGGCAATCGCCATCGTTAAGGATACAGAACAAAAAATCAAAGGTTCTCTCTCTTTAGCGGATTTACTGCGTCGTCCTAGCTTGCATTATCTCGATCTCGATCGCTATGGTTTGGGTAATCCCGATTTAAATTTAGCCGAAAGAGAAGGGGTAGAAATTGAAATTAAATATTCCGGTTATCTGAAACGACAACAAAATCAAATCGACCAAATTAGTCGCCACAGTAACCGTCATTTATCCCCCGATATTGACTACATGAAAATCGAAACTTTGTCAATGGAATCCCGGGAAAAATTAACAAAAATTAAACCCGCCACCATCGGCCAAGCCTCGCGAATTGGCGGAGTCAATCCCGCCGATATTAACGCTTTATTAGTGTATTTAGAAATGCGGCAGATGTCGGCAGTTAAAAGTTAGTAAATAATCCTGATTATCAGCGATCAAGAGTTATTATTGGCTGCTTAATTAGGGTTTGCTGAATAAATGTGAAATGTAGGCAAGGTAAGGGTTTTTTGGCTTTTCTCGCCAAACAGGTGCAAGATTTTGAGAGAATCGTGCTTCAAAACCTTGCGTCTTCATCGGCCCGCGTCCTGTAGGGGCGAAGCATTCGGGCAATAACCTATCGGTGAAACCGTAGATTTTCTATCCGAATGCTTCGCCCGTACTTTTTGCCGCAAACCCTAATTTGGGACAGCCAGCGAGTTCAAAACAGCCGTGAGTTCCGAGGTGTAAAATCGGAAAGCGAAAGGCTTGTTTTTTGGGCGTTGTCAAATTGAAAGATGCTCCGAATCAGCTTGGAACTGAAATTACTTTGACTTGCCCTGAGCCAAGTCGAAGGGTAGCAAGGATTGCATTGCATCTTTCATATTCTGATCTGACAACGCCCGAATTGTCGGATCTGTTGTGCCAGTTCTTCCTAGTATTTATCCTGTAGTTGTCGGCGCATTCCTTCGAGTTGTTGATTGTCGGTGTTCCAGTTATCAAGTGCTTTTTGTGCATCGGGATCGGTAACTTTGGCATTAATCAAACGATTGTAATCGGCGAGATCGGCGGTAGTAGCGAGGTTGAGCCATTCAAAAGCTTTTTCGGGTTGGTTTTGTTGGATAAGGACTTCGGCGAGAGTGATGACGGTTCTTTCGTTAGCAGCTAAAAAATCCTTGCGATCGTGGCGGGATAACTCGCTACGAGTTTTTAAAGTAAATTATCGATCGCCTTTTGGTACTATCCGAGGGAACGGTAAGCGTTTCCTAAATTGCCTAAAGAATTGGCTTACCTTTGGCGATCGCTGATCTCCCTTTTGATGGCTAAAGACTGTTGCTGGAACTCGATCGCCTTTTGGTACTATCCGAGGGAGTAGTCAGCGTTTCCTAAACTGCCTAAAGAATTGGCTTACCCTTGAGGTGGTTCTCTCCTCAAACTTTCGCGACCTTACAGAAGCCTGTTCTCCTATGCCCTAGGATACAGTTCAAAACCTCTAAAATAATTAGTTTCTTTGGTACTTGACGCTTAGAGCTTTTACCTATAGGAGCATTCCCCTATAGAACCCCATAACTTTAGTTTTCAAGGCTTCGGCCGTGAGCTTTTGCCGAACGGTGCGTTCATCGGTTGATGACTGGGTTTTTTAAGCGGCTGCTTACTCTGCCCGCTATTCTTGATATCATACATCCTATCAAGTCGCCCTAAAAGGGCGAGGCTTTAAACCCAATTTTTCGGTAAATTTGTGCGGCCATTTAGGGGAATTCCTCAAGGCTATATAATTAAGCTTTGGGCAATTTGTCCCACCATAATTCTTGACCGCGAAAAACTGATGTCCTCTTTACTCTCCGCTATTCCCCTCGACGCGATCGCTTATAATCCCCAGGGTTTAGTACCAGCAATCGCTCAAGACTATCTTGATGGTACAGTGTTAATGATGGCCTGGATGAATCGGGAATCTCTCGAAAAAACCCTCACCACCGGGGAAGCGTGGTATTGGAGTCGTTCTCGTCAAGAATTATGGCACAAAGGAGCCACCTCAGGCCATATCCAAAAAGTGCGTCAAATTCGCTACGATTGCGATAGTGATGCTATCTTGCTAACTATTGAGCAAATTGGTGATATTGCCTGTCATACCGGCGAAAGAAGCTGTTTTCACCAAGTAAACTGGCAAAAATCACCACCAGCGGCCGACACCCTCTCGGAATTGTTTAAGGTAATTTGCGATCGCAGGGACGATCCTCATCCGGAATCCTACACCTGTAAACTTTTGGCCGGGGGAGATAACAAAATTCTCAAGAAAATCGGCGAAGAATCGGCAGAAGTGGTCATGGCCTGCAAAGATAATGATGGCGATGCTATTGTTGCAGAAGTGGCCGATCTTTTTTATCATACTCTCGTCGCCCTCGCCTATCATCAAGTCCCCCTGCGAGATGTCTATAAAAAACTGCAAGACCGGCGCCGGTAATCAGTTAA
Organism: Microcystis sp. M049S2; assembly: GCF_020245625.1. NCBI lineage: Bacteria > Bacillati > Cyanobacteriota > Cyanophyceae > Chroococcales > Microcystaceae > Microcystis > Microcystis sp. M049S2. Next base: position 21,194 of record NZ_JADBUN010000156.1, read on the forward strand.
GGGATTAGGGGTTAGGGGATAGGGGATAGGTGGTAGGGAAATGGGGGAATGGGGAAATGGGGAGACCACTTCGTGCGCGTTGCGGGGGGAAGTGGGGAAGTGGGGGAATTTCAACTAAAACCCTTAAACCCTAACACCCTAACACCCTAACACCCCAAAACCCCCAACACCTTTTTTGACTTTTGACTTTTGACTTTTGACTTTTGACTTTTGACTTTTGACTTTATATTTGTGGTTTACGACTTAGTAATTATCGGTGCCACTCCTGCGGGGATAGAAGCGGCTTTGTTGGCTGTTCACCTCAAAAAAAGGGTGGCTTTAGTGCAACAGCCTTCTAGCGACAATTTAGAGGCATCTGAGGAAATTTTTAGCAAGGGGTACAGCCAAATTATCCATCTCTATAAACTGCTGAATCATTGGCAAGAAACGGCCATTTATCCCCAATGGCAACGGTTGCGGCAATGGTTAGAGGAAGTGGATAAAACTATTAATAAACATCATTCTTTGGCAAGATTAGCCACGGAAGGAATAGATGTGATCCCGGGTGGGGGGGAATTTGTCCGGCTGCCCCATTTAGGATTCGTGGTTAACGGTCGGCAATTGTTGGCTAAACACTATCTTATCGCCCCGGGTTTTTATCCACAAGTCCCGAAAATTTTTGGCTTAGATGAGGTTAATTATTTTACCGCTCAAACCCTTTGGCAAGAGCCAAATTTAGACAAGTTGGGACAACATTTAGCGATTATTGGCAACAGCAGCATGGCTGTGAGTTTAGCGCAAATTCTCCGACGTTTGGGGAAAGAAATTAGCTTAATTATCGAGGATAATTATCTACTGCCGGATATTGATCGGGAAATATGCCATTTAGTTACTGCCATTTTAGAAGCGGAAGGAATTAAGATTTTACCCGGCTATTGTCCTAGTCAAGTAAAAGCGATCGAGGGTCAAAAATGGCTACAATTAGGCAATCGCGTCATCGAAGTTGATGATCTCATTTTTGCTGGTAATTATCAAGTCAATGAACGGGGATTAAATTTGGCTGGGGTGGGAGTTAAACTAGAGCAAGGATTAATTAGGGTTAATCAGCAATTACAAACCGATAATTCCCGCATTTATGCCCTAAATTTGCTCAGAAATAATTATCCCGATCCTACTTTAAATCACCGGGCTGCTTTTGGGTTAGTCAAGCATCTGCTCACGGGAGAAAAATTTAACTTTAATCCCGATCAAATTCCCTCATTTATTGCTTTTGAGCCGGCTATTGCTTGGGTGGGTTTAACTGAAAAAGCGGCCCAGGAGATCTATGGTGAGGAGGTAAAGATAATCAACTATCCCATCAAAAATATGATCCCACAGCAAATCTGGGGAGAAACCACCGGATTTTGTCAATTAATCTACCGAGAAGATGGTAAAATACTGGGAGCGCAAATAGTCAGTAATCAGGCAGCAGAAATGATCGGTATCATCGGTTTAGCTTTACAAGAAAATTTAACCATACAATCCCTCAATAAAAATATTTATATTTGGGGAAGTATGGGAGAGATTATCGGAGAAATGACGCAATTAATCCCCCAGAAAAAATCTTGGTTAACTTGGCTAAAAAAATTATTCAGATAATTAGATATAAAAAAAGAAGATTAAATTATGAAACCGAAATTTATTGTCTTTGAAGGTATTGACGGATCTGGAACAAGTACCCAAGCAAAACTCCTACAAGAATATTTTTTCAAGCGAGGGGAAAAAGCAGTTTTAAGTCCGGAACCTTCCGAGGGAGTCATCGGTCGTTTGATTCGAGAAATAATGCAAACTAATCTTATTTCTATCCAAGATAAAAATCAATTTGACCGACAAATGGCTTATCTGTTTGCAGCTGATCGCCATTATCACTTATATAATGATCACGATGGTGTTTTTAAACTTATTCAGCAAGAACAAACCCACGTTATCACTACGCGTTATTATTTTTCTTCCCTGGCCTACAATGGCAATAATCCCGAAGAATTGGCTTTTATTCGGCAGTTAAATCAACATTTTCCCAATCCCGATTTAGTCATTTATATCGATGTTCTTCCCGATATTTCTCTGGCAAGAATTAAAAACCGAGCCATCACAGAAGTGTACGAAAAACAAGAAAAGTTAATGAAAGTTCGTCAGATGTTTCTCCAGATATTTAAAAAATATAAAGATAATTGTTTACAACTGGATGGCAATGATACAATAGAACACCTTCACCAAAATATTATTAATTATCTTGACCGATTAATTTAAATCCATGCTCAGTATAGAAACCACCCCTAGTTCGACAAGCTCACTAACAAAATTCACCTACCAACCCCACTATAAACCTAATCAATTAATCTGTGGTCACGGCCAAACGGCAATTATCACGGGATGGACAGTAAAACAGTCCCTTGCTAAACATTTAAATCCCGACCAATATGCAGTAATTGGTAATCTTTATAGTCCCACCAGAGGAATTAGTCCCCTGCTGAGAAACTTAATCGCAAATCCCCACGTTAGATACTTAGTTATTCTCAACGCTACTAAGGAAGATAAAAACTCCGGTAGCTGTCAGTGTTTGCTAGACTTTTTTAGTCAAGGATTTCAGTTAGGCAAAAGTGACACAGGTAGAGAATGTTGGCTAATTAATTCTCCTATCACGGGATACATTGACAAAGAAATTGACCGAGAAACCCTCGAAAAATTACGTCAATCGATTCAATATCAACTGGTTAAATCCATCCCAGAAGCGATTGAAATTGTCAAAAGTTATGCAGAACAATCTCCCTTACCAACTTGGGGAGAACCCTTAATCTTTCCCATCTTAGAAAATCTTCCTTCTTTGCTACCCGGGACAAGATACGGTCATCGCATTGAAGGCAAAACTATTGCCGAAACTTGGGTAAAAATTCTCCAAAAGATTAAAACCACCGGCACAATTAGACCCACAGGATATGATGGTAAATGGCAAGAATTAATTGACCTAATGGCCGTCGTCACCGATGAACCCCCAGACTTTTATTTTCCCGAACCTAATTATTTGCCTATAGATAGACCTTTTCTCACCGAATATATCGGACAAATTCTCGATGATTCCCCTATACACCAAGGAGTTAAATACACCTATGGTCAAAGATTGCGCTCTTGGTTTGGCCGGGATCAAATTGCACAGGTTATCAATAAATTAATCTCAGAAATTGACGCAGCTAGTGCAGTTATGTCCCTCTGGGATGTGAAAGACCACGAAAAGGGAGGTAGTCCCTGTTTAAATCATATTTGGGTGCGAGTGGTGGAAAATGAATTATCTCTCACCGCAATATTTAGAAGTAATGATATGTTTGCCGCTTGGCCGGCAAATGCCATGGGATTGCGTGCTTTACAGCAACATATTAGGGATGAGATTAGCAACCACTCTGACTACAATTTATCAATTGGTCCATTAATTACTATTAGCCAATCGGCCCATATATACGATGATACTTGGGAGAATGTCGAACGATTAATCGCCACCCAGTACGATAAAATTGTCAATCAGCGCGATTTTTTTGACCCTAGCGGTAACTTTTTGATTTCCGTGGAAAAAGAACAAATTCTCGTCCAACAAACTACCCCCGGCAGTGGGGAAATTGTCGCCTGTTATCAAGGCAAAAATCCCCTCAAATTAATCCGCGAGCTTGCCGCTACCAATCCCGCAATTATTCCCGAACATATCGGTTATCTGGGAATCGAGTTACAAAAGGCATACAACTGTCTCAAGAATAATCAGCCTTATATTCAAGACCAGTAGATAAGTGGGAAGTAGGAAGTGGGGGCATCTCAATAATATTATTGTAGGGGCGAATTGCATTCGCCCTCTTTTAATAACTTCTGCTGCTCACCAAAATCACAAATATAAGATGCACCCAATCAGTGAACTTAAAACTCAAATCTGATAACTCGACCGAATCTAATACCTAATTGGTTAAGCCAAAAGCTTTGATGTGCTTAGTTTCTAACCTTCTTTTTAGGTAAGAGAATTGCCAGATTCTTTCTTTTGCCTTTTGCCTTCAGAAGCTGATAACTGATAACTGATAACTGATAACTGATAACTGATAACTGATAACTCACTTACTGGTCCTTGTTTGTCGAACCAGCACCGCGATATTTGAGAGATGAGGAGCGAATTGGGTTAGCCACCGTGGGATTATTGGTGATTTTAACCTCCGCACCGCGATATTTACCCCCCCGCTCCTTGACAGGAGCCTCGGCGACTGTTGGCTCCATATAGGTGACCCCACGATACTTTTTCTCGCCGGCGGTTTCTGGAGTGGGGACGGGGACATTCTTCTGCTCTTCTCGTCCTTGCCATAAAAAGGTGACGACAATCACAACTGTCAAGAGAATTAATAGCTGAATCTGCCAAGGAGCTAAAACCAGACTCAACACTAAACTAATTACCGTGGCAGCACTGGCGAGATAAGCGATCTCATCGCTGGACTTCTGCCAGAAATAGGCAGCCAAGGCAGCGGTGAACAGTGGCAACAAAAACAAATAGGACATTCTGGGTACACCTTGTCACGCTAGTGAACCAATCTCCCTATATATTACCTCCCTAGCTTCGATCGGCGAAAAATATTAACTCAGCTTATAACTCATATAAGTTTTATTTTGTCAATCCTTCTTTACAATTTGTAAAAATATTGTTACATTTATTTACATGAACTAAAAGTTAAAGCAAAACAGCCAAGACACCAAGCCAGTTCAGATTGTCTCGAAGAGTATAGGACAGAAGATGATTCCTTGAGTCCGAGATAACAGCAAAAAGCTTGGCCTACTAGCTTAAAAAAGTTTTCGGGGTTTGGGTTTACCCCATTGACAGATTTGCTTGAGTTCTCCTACATAACTTAGCGCTACCTCGGCTGGACACCGAGGTTTTTTATTTTTTTACAGCGTTTTCGACTAAGTAAAACGTAGCCTCTCTTATTCTTTGTGTGATAAGTTTAGATTATCTAGAAGCGATCAATCTTTGTGTCCTTTGGGTCTTTGTGGTTCGTTCCAGTTGGTCTCGCGTAGCGAGCGCGTTGCGACCGCCAGCAGGAATGTACCCTATAATACATTTTACCCACCAAACCCAAGAGGACCAAACGTAGATAAATTAATTGAGATTACCTACTTAATTAAAAATTAAGGTTCTTCCGAACTTACACTGTAGAAAATTCCTCAAGCTCCCGCTCTGCCCAGCAATGCTCTAAAGTTGATAAATATCAATCTAAAAAAAACTCAAAGCCTTAGTATACAAGCTTTACAAGCACAAGTTGTTAATAGTTTTACATGACAGGTTCGGTAGAGCCAAAATTAACTTCATTTTGATGCACGGAATCCAAATAAAACTTGATTACATCTTCCGATGCACCCTGACATTGCAGCTGGCCTTTATTCAGCCAAATTGCTTGATCACAAGACTCTTGAATTAAAGTCAAATCGTGGGAAACTACTAAAATAGTAGCGTTAGAATTCCAGAATTTTTTTAAACGTCGTTTACACTTATTTTTAAAACTTTCATCCCCGACGGAAAGGACTTCATCAAGAATAAGAATATCGGGATGAACCTCTGTGGCGATCGCAAATCCCAAACGAGCCACCATCCCAGAAGAAAGAGATTTCACCGGTGCTCCCATGTATTCTTCTAACTCAGCAAAGTCAAGGATATCTTTGGTTTTTTCCTTCATTTCCTGACGAGAAAATCCCAGCATTACCCCATAGAGAATAATATTATCTATTACTGGTAAATCTGGATCAAAACCCGCTCCTAATTCAATTAGAGAAGCAATTTGTCCCCTGACTCTCACCTGTCCTTTTGTCGGTTCTAGAATACCACAAATAACTTTTAGGAGAGTAGATTTTCCTGCGCCATTAGCTCCAATGATACCTAATTTTGCTCCAGAATTAATGACTAAATCTATATCATCTAGAACTAATTTTTTGGCAGGTTGACGATATTTGCCTTCAAGAAGAGAGAAGATTGTCCTTTTTAGATCGTAGGAAAATTCTTCTTGAGTGCGTCTTTCGAGAGACACTTGATCGAGTCGAATTACTTCTGTCATTTATAATAAATCCATAAATAAATGTCGCCATAGTCGGAAGCAAGTCCAACCAATTCCTAAGATAATGATCCCACCGAGTAGAGATTGAAAAATCAAACCAAAATCTGGTAATCCGGGGGAAAGGGACAATTGGCGAATACTTTCAATTACTGGTAATAATGGGTTTAATATCAGGAATGGTTGTACGGAGGGAGGAATAATTTCTGGAGGATAGAAAATCGGGCTGCTAATCCAAGCGACAAAACAAACAATTTCGTAAAAATAGGGTAAGTCTCTGAAGAAAACGTAGAGGGTACTGACAAAAAAACCCACTCCCGTGCAAACTAGAGAAAGACCGATCACGGGAAAAATCAGAGCAATTACATTAAGTAAACTTTGAGACTTCCAGAGAGTTACTATGGCCAAAAGGGGAAAGATACTAATAGCAAATTGAAAAATATTTGCCACTACCATCGAAAGGGGAAAGATGCTAACTGGCAGACGAATTTTATTTAAAATACTGCCATTACCAACGATACTAGGTAAAGCTTGGTTAGTGGAAGCATTAAAAAAATTTATTACTACTAAACCAGTGAAAGCCGCTAGGACATAGTTAACTATAGAATTATCAAAATAAGAGGCGAAAACCGTGCCGAAAATTGCCGTGTATAGTGCCGTCATAATCAGGGGATTTAACAAGGACCAGTAAACCCCCAGAAAAGAACCCCGATAGCGTCCCTTGAGATTACGTTCCACTAAAACACTAAGCAATTCGTAATATCGCCGCGCTGTTGACCATCTAGTTTTTGCTTGGAGATCGGTCATAGGGATAATTGTCATCTCGTCAGTATTCAGTGCCTTATTCTAAACGATTACCGTCAATTTTGTCTATCGATCGAGGGAGTACTCTAGTTTTTATCCAGTCCCCGACGACTCTCCCTCTCCAGAAAAAGTTCCCTTCTTGGTCGATTTATCTGGCTCAAAAAGCTTAAAAATTGCTAAAAGCCTCTTTTTTTAGGGTTGAATTCGGTTTTTAGAGACAGCCTCAGCTAATTGACCTAGACTCTAAGCTGTTAAGTATTTAAATTGCTTGTTGAGATGAGGCAAGAGGCAACAGGCAAGGGGCAACAGTAAAGGGATTGGGGGAAATTCAGCTAATCTAAGGATAGGCAGTTAAAATGTGTCTTAGCTTATCAGGTTGCCCCATAAAATTGACACCAGATCAAAGCCAAGAAATGCCGATTTAAACACAGCTAATCTCAGAAAAACCGGAGTCAAAAACCGATAACTGAACAACTTCCTAATAGCCAAACCAAGAATTTAATCTAATTGATGTCCCGTCAGTTCCACAAAGATATCTTCTAGGTTGGAAGGGCGGCACATTACTCCAGTTTTATCACTCAAAGTGTCCAGATAAGAGTTAGCATCGGCCACAGTGGGGAAGAATTTATAATCGATTTTATCGCCAACTTGTTTGATAACTAAACCCTCGCCATACTTAGCACGAAAATCCGTTAGAGTTCCTAATTCGATTAATTTGCCCGCATCCATAATGCCAATTCTGCCCGGTTTTCCTGCGGCGTTATCCTGACAGAGAAATTCCACTTCTTCCATGTAGTGAGTGGTTAACAAAATTGTCATTCCTTGCTGGTTTAAATCGCGAATTACTTCCCACAAACGACGACGATTTTGGGGATCTAAACCGACAGTCGGTTCATCGAGAAAGAGGATTTTTGGTTCGTGAAGAAGAGCGCGAGCAATCTGTAAACGTCGTTTCATCCCTCCGGAAAGAGTTTTGGCAAGGGTAGATTTTCGATCGCTTAAACTGACATAATCTAAATAGCGATCGATTAATTCCTGTCTCTGGGGATTGGGGATATGGTGCATCCGTCCGTGAAATTCCATATTTTCCCAGACGGTTAATTCCCCATCAACGCTAATCTGTTGTAAGACTACCCCAATATTTTTCTTCACCTGATCGCGGTATTTTTTGACATTATACCCCGCCACTTCGATTTCTCCTTGACTTGCTTCGGTTAGAGTGATAATCATGCGGATTGTCGTCGATTTTCCCGCACCGTTGGGACCGAGCAAACCAAAGATTTCCCCTTTTTCGATGGCAAAGGAAAGCTCGTTAACTACTGGGAGATTATTATAGATTTTAGAAACGCGATCGAGAGCAATAGCGGCGGTCATAGTTACAAAACTTAATATTCTAGCTATGGATTAGTGTAACCGAATTAGCCCAACTCGACGGCGATTTTATCCTTCCCCCTCGGGATCATCCTATTGACTTTGGTTTGACATCTTCACAATCAGATTAGAATACGGATAAAAAATCTTGACTTTGCTGGTATCAGATGCGAGTTTTTCTGCCAATTCTGTGTTTATGTCTAGGAATAGGGGAATTTTTCCTCAATCCCCCCATTAGTCCCGTCAATTCCTTTCCCGCAACCACGGTAACTCGAACGGAAACCCGTTTGCTGCTAAATTTAAAAAAAAGACGGGTTTTTGTTTACCAAGGACAGAAAATGATCGCTTCTTACCCAGTGGCGATCGGTCGTCCGGGTTGGGAAACCCCGACGGGACAATTTAGGGTGATTCAGATGGTGCGGGAACCAGTCTGGGAACATCCTTTCACTGGTCAACTGGTGCCATCGGGAAAAAACAACCCCTTAGGGGCTCGTTGGATTGGATTTTGGACCGATGGCGCGAATTTTATCGGTTTTCACGGTACACCCCAAGAAAATCTCATCGGCTGGGCCGTCTCCCACGGTTGCGTCAGGATGCGCGATCGAGATATAAAAGCTTTATTTGAAAAGGTAAAAATCGGCACTTCGGTGATAGTAGTCGCTCAATAGAAACAATGGGAAAAAATGTCACATTTACCAACACTTTACCCGATGATGTCGAGAGATCCGTCTTAACCAGTAATTTAGATAGTCAACAGTTTAAAATGAGAGAAACTGAGCCAAGAGGATAATCGGTGAATATTATTGAACTAATCGGGATCGTGGCGGGAATATTAACCACTGTCTCCTTTTTACCCCAAGTGATTAAAACTTGGCGTTATCGTTCGGCTAAGGACTTGTCCTTAACTATGTTTATTTGCTTTTGTCTGGGGGTTTTTCTTTGGCTCATCTACGGCCTTTATATGAACAGTAAACCGATTATTATTGCTAATTTTGTTACTTTTATCTTAGCGGGGACAATTCTCTATTTTAAGATTAAATATGATTAAAATAACTGACAATCCCTTGCGGCCTTATTGGCTCACGTCATGACAATTCTACAATTTATTGCGCCATCTAGGGGCGCGGATAGGATTTTTAGGTTAATTTATTGTTAAGATGATCATCTTTGACCATTGAGACCAAATTTGGGGTCAAGAAACATGAGCGATCGCATCGAGTGGATTAATGCCCTGTCAACCCGTCCCTCCCTAGAAGCGGCGGTGACGGAAGTAGTGGAAAAAGTGACAGATAAGTTAGTTGGATCGGCAGATCTAGCCATAATTTTTATTTCTTCTGCCTATGCCAGCGACTATCCCCGTTTAGTTCCCTTAATCTTGGATAAACTCCCTGTTCCTGTGCTGATCGGCTGCGGTGGGGCGGGGATTGTCGGTATGGGTGAGAGGGAAAAAGCGCGAGAAATCGAAGCGAGTCCGGCTTTAAGTCTCACCGTCGCCCATTTGCCTAATGTGGAAGTGCAGCCCTTCTATATTGAAGCGGCGGAAATGCCCGATCTCGACAGTTCCCCCTCTAGTTGGACAGAATTATTAGGGGTAGAAGCGGCCAAAAATCCCCAATTTATCCTTTTAGCCGATCCTTTTTCCAGTCGCATCAATGATCTGTTAGAGGGTTTGGATTTTGCCTACCCTGGTTCGGCCAAAATCGGCGGTTTAGTCAGTGGTGGCATGATCGAACGTTCTGGGGGTCTATTCTACCACGATCAACAAAAACCCCGTAATAGCTATCTCTATCGTCAGGGAACCGTAGGAATCGCCCTTTCTGGCAATATTATCGTCGAAACTATCGTCGCCCAGGGTTGTCGTCCCATTGGACCGATTTATCAGGTGAGTGAGGGAGAACGCAATATTATCATCTCCATGACCGGTAAAGGGGCCGATGGGACTCCGCAACCACCTTTAAACCTACTGCGGGATTTAATCCCCTCCTTAAGCGAAAAAGACCGAGAATTAGTGCAAAACTCCCTTTTTATCGGTATTGCTAGGGATGAGTTTAAAATGCAGTTGCGGGCTGGGGATTTCTTAATTCGCAGTGTTTTGGGAGTAGATCCTCGCCAAGGTGCGATCGCAATTGGCGATCGAGTTCGTCCGGGGCAGCGGGTACAATTTCACCTGCGTGATGCCGACACTTCCGCCCTAGATTTAGAATTACTTCTGCAAGCTTTTCCCCGAGACAAACCTAATAGCTCAGAGGTACTAGGGGCTTTAATCTTTTCCTGTCTCGGTCGCGGGGAAAATCTCTACGAAAAACCGGACTTTGATTCGGGTCTTTTTCAGCGTTATTTCGCCAATGTTCCCCTCGCCGGTTTCTTTGGCAATGGAGAAATCGGGCCGGTGGCCGGTCGCACTTTTTTACACGGTTATACCTCGGCCTTTGCCCTCTTTCGTCAGGGAATTTAATGTTATACTAAATAGTTAGTACGCTAGGGAGTAGAACGATGGTAAAAGCCCAATCTTTCTCTGAGTCGGAGATTATCTATGCCGATAGTGATGGTAAACCGATGGCCGATAATACCAAACAGTTTCGCTGGATTGTGACGATTAAGGAAAATCTCGAATGTTTATTCGCAGACAATGACAATGTGTTTATCGCCGGCGATCTGTTGTGGTATCCGGTCGAGGGGGATAATAAAATCTGTCAAGCGCCGGATGCTATGGTGGTGTTTGGCAGACCCAAGGGCGATCGAGGTTCCTATAAGCAATGGTTAGAAAACCAGATTGCGCCGCAGGTAGTCTTTGAAATTCTCTCTCCGGGCAACACTAAAGCGGAAATGCGCCGAAAATGGCAATTTTATCAGCGTTTTGGCGTAGAAGAATATTATCTCTACGATCCCGATGCTAATTATCTACAGGGTTGGTGGCGCAGGGGTGATCAATTGGAGATGATTGCCGCGATCGATAATTGGCAGAGTCCGCTTCTACAGATTCGTTTTCAACTGGAGAGTCCCCAGTTAGCTATTTTTTATCCCGATGGCTCGCGGTTTTTGACCACCCTAGAAATCAAGCAAAAAGCGGAATTAGCCGAACAACGAGCCCAACAGGAACGCCAACGGGCCGAATTAGCTGAGGCAAAATTAGCCCGCTTAGAGGCGCAATTACAGGCCCTGGGGATTAATCTAGAGGAAAGCTAACGAGAGGCGGGAAGGACGGGATTTAACCAGTGGAGAATCTCATCTTTGAGACGGGAATTATCCCGGGCAAGTCCCTGTTTTAACCATTGGCCGATCGCATCGAGGGGAGTAAATACTTCTCCGGTTTGCCAACTGACATCTTGACTCAAGGGAGTGAGATGATTACCCGGGAGAGTTCGCAGGGCAATTAAATCATTAAAACGTTTTTTTAGCAGGGGATTTAATACCAGCGATTGATCGATCGTGTCGTCTTGAAAACGGATTAAAAGATTGCGACGAATGGCATAATCTTGGAAAATTAACTCGTTTGTTTCTTCGGGGGAAGGGGTAAATTCGAGGTTAAAAGTGGTGTCAATTTGTAAAGGTTCGATAAAGGGAATAGCTCGACGAATGGGATAATTATTAAAGGAAATGAGGATATTTCCCGCCCGTTCCACTTCGTAGAGACTACCGATTAATAAATGCAGTTTACACCCCATACTGTGACCCAATCCGTAGATGGGGAGATAACCTTGGGGCAGACTATGATTCCAGCGCAGACGTTCAATAATATTATCAAAACGGTTTAAAACTGTGCGGGCGATCGATTTGTGATCGAGGGTATTAACAAAGGGAGTAGCGACAATAGCATATCCTGAATTACCAAGGCTTTCTAATAACCAACGATAGGTAATATTCGGGGCCGCCGCCACAAATGCCCCACCTAAAAAGTGAATGATACCCCGGGGACGACGGGGGAGAAAAACCCAATTACCTGCTATTTCTTGCCAATTCATAATTAGTTATCAGTGAATTAATAACTTCTTAGTCACTCACTAAATAAATACCACTTCATATTATACTAAATCTTGTTGAAAAGGGATAGGAGATTAGCCAGAGATTAGCGACACCGGATAAGGATTACTGCTTGCCCAAGTCACCAAAGATCGGGATGAATAGTTCTAGTCCAGTTTTTTCTTAATAAAAGCCACTAATTGAGACATTTGTTTCTTGATAGTTTCCATTTCTGTTTGCATTTGGGCAATTTGGGCATGGAGATTCTGAATATCGGTGCTATAATCCCCAGTGAGTTCCTCTAGTTTCCGGCTAGAAACTTTTGGTTTGGGAGAATACTGTTTTGCCTTGGCTATCGCTTCTTTAATCGCTTGTATCAATTGTTTTTGGTCGAAAGGCTTCTCAATAAAGGCAAAATACTGGAAAGGTTCGGGTATTTTCTCTACTAGCTCCTCTTTCCGTCCCGACATCAACACTAGGGGAATACTTTTGAGATTATCTTCGCTTTGGATTTGCTGAAACACCTCCCAACCGCTCATTTTTGGGAGAAGGAAGTCCAAAATAATCAAATTTGGGTTTTCGGTACGAATGAGATTATAGCCCTCTAATCCGTCTTTAGCTTCGAGGAATTCAAAGTTACCCTCTGGTAACATATCGCGAACGCGCATCCTAATCACTTTACTGTCATCGATAACGAGAATTTTATGATTTGACACGATAGACACCTTAGACAAGAGACAATAGATAAACTCGATGATTCGAGGGGATATTGGCGAAAACTTTCGGCATAGGCATTGAGGATTCCCAAAAAACCCTTAGAAACTAAGATACACCATAAAGAAAAAACCTCGGTTAATGTCCGAGGCTGCTGTTGTAGGAGAACTCAATGCAAAACAAAAGGAAGATACCAAAACCAAAGAGGTTTTTATCGGTAAATCACCTTTGTTGTCCCATTGTAACCCCTGTTTAAGCGTATCGGGAGGAAGTAGCACTTTTTAGGGCTAAATAACCTAAACCGAGACATAAAAGCGCATTTACGCCCAAAAATGCCTGAGCGATTCTACCGGAACCTAACCAGATCAGAGTAGGATCGATAACGGCACTGATACCTAAACTCACCGCCATGGCTAAACTAACCCCCACCGCCAACCATTTTGCACGGGGATGACCTAAAAGCAGGGCAATCAGGACAAAAGGCAGGATAACACTGGCAAAAAGCGGATTAAGGGCAGAACTGCCCTGAATAACGCCTCCTAGGTCAGAAAGAGAACTCCCCATGACTCGGAAAGGCCATTGGGGTAAATCGAAGATATAAAGACCTCTGAGGAAAAATAAGCCAGAACTGCCAAAAATTAGACCAGCATTCAAAAATCCGTTCCAGGAGAAGGGAAAATAACTTCTTAGCCACCAAGCAAGAAGATAAGAACCCAAAACCATGGCCATTTTGGGCAAAACCGCCACTGCGCCGCCATCAATCCAGAAACGGGGGTTGAGATAACCGTTATCGCGCAACCAACGCCAAAAATCCCGGAAAGTAATCTGTCCTTTTAGGGCCAATTGTAGAGCATTGCCCGCGTCTAATTGTCCGGCCCCAAAATGATTAAAGGGATCATCATTGATCTTACGGGCTGACTGTTGCAAAACCTCTAAAACTGCACTGGGTTCTTTAATTCCCGCAGCTTTGATTAAAGCTACCACCCCAGCAACGTGAGGGGCTGCCATGCTGGTTCCCTGAAAACCGAGGAACGCCGGTTCCCCCCCCTTAGCGGGATCGATGGTTTCTTGGATAATTTTACCCGTATCGGAGCCGCCGGGGGCAGCAATATCGATTCCGGCTCCGAAATTAGAATAGGGGGCCTTATTTCCGGAGGCATCTACCGCAGAAACGCCGATAACGTGGGGAAAACGGGCAGGATAGGCGGCGGAATTATCATCGGCATTACCGGCAGCAGCGACGATTACCACACCTTTACTATAGGCATATTCGATCGCCTCTTTCATTACTTGGGTTTCGCCTCCACCCCCTAAACTCATATTGATGACATCGGCTTTATTATCGACGGCAAAACGGATCGCTTCGGCAATATCTCCCACACTTCCCCCGCCCGTCCCGGAAAGCACCTTGAGGGGCATAATTTTGGCTTTGTAGGCGATGCCGGCCACCCCGTAGTTATTATTGGTCGATTGGGCAATTGTTCCCGCTACATGGGTTCCGTGACCGTTATCGTCCTCGGCATTGCTGCGATCGTTGACGAAGTCGTAGCCTTCCACAAACTCGGTTTCTCGCAGATCGGGAACTTTTGATACACCTGTATCAATAACGGCGACGGTGATCCCTTCACCGTGATTTTCTTCCCAAGCGCGTTCGATGTTAATTCCTCGCAGGTTCCACTGTTTGCTATAGTCGGGGTCGTTAGGGGCGATAAAAGCATGATAAATATAATCGGGTTCGATCGATTCAGTGTATTTTTTTAGGTCGGAATTGCGGAGAGTTTTCAGAAGTTTGCTATCTCCTGCCACGGTGTAAAGATGTTCATCGATGGAAAAAATACTATTTAAACTGGTGGTTTTTCCCGCTTTTTTGTTGATAGCATTTAACTGCTCATCGAGGACGCTGACGGGTACATCGTCCTTAAAGTCGATCAAAATTGATTGATATTCGCCCCGATTTGCTAATCCAGTAAAGTTAAAGAGAGCAAATCCTAGACCGATAATGAATAGGGTTAACAATAAAATTTTTTTCATAGATTTCCTAAGAATTGATCATTACAAGCCAAGATTTTTTTAGTTTCGATCAGAGAATCCGAGGGAAGTTCCCCTGTTTTTGTCGCAGTTGAAGATAGGACTAACCAATTACAAAAAGTCACCTGTTGTTTATTTTAAGCTCGATCGCCGATCGCTGTTAATTGCCGACTGGCAAAAATAGCTTCATAGTAGCGATAATGTTTAAATTCGAGGAGATTATAGAAAGGATCCTCTAGGAAAAAGGTTTTATGTTCGGTTATCTCCCCAGCAAAGCGAGTTTTTGGTTCTAGATAAAATTTTAGTTGATTGACTCGTGCTTGTGCGAGAAGATTGTCCCAATCGCTGGCATCTGGCAGAATTAGACCGAAATGGCGAGGATAAATGCTATTTTGGGGAGTAATAGGCATTTCGGTGACGTGAGCGACTACCTGATGACCATAGAAATTTAAGATAATCGCTTTCTTGGTTTCCCTTCCCGCTAAACAACCTAAACCATCACAGTAGAAGCTTTTAGCGGTGGACACATTGGTAATCGGAATAGCGAGATGAAAAATTGCAGGTTGATTCATGGCGATCGATTTTATCCGCGCTCTACTAGGTTCTATTGTAGCGATCGAGGGGCAACTGTTACAGGAATTTTTTTTAAAATTGGCAATTACCTAAAGTTTGCAGAATAAATCTAAAAACCTTGTTGGATAATATATTTAGGCTTTTTTGACATCAAAAAGTGCCGACTCTTAGAGTAATCATAGGGAAATTTTAGGCACTTTTTCCCTGAAAATTAGGTAATTGACCCCCTCAAAATCGGTAAAACCCCACACCCTACACCCCACACCCCACACCCCACACCCCACCTAAAGACTTTGCGCGATTCTAAAACCAGCGTGTTGATAAAAATTCCGGCGAAACCAATTGCGATAGTAGGGTAGGATTTCTGTGCCGTTAGTCACCCAAGCTCCTCCTAACATCATTTTATGTTGACTATTAAAGAAAGGAGTGGAATTGTCAGCATAGAGGTAATGGGGTTGAAAGTCAGTTAAGGGATTAAAATCATCTTCTAGCCATTCCCAGACGTTACCGCGTAAGTCATAAATTTCTGAGTTATTGCCCGTATTTTTTAACATTCCCACGGGAGTGGGAGAACAGAATTTTAAATTGAGGTTATAGTCATCAAATTTATCGTTTTCTAGGGTATAACATCGATTTTTTTGACTGCCATAGGTGACTAAATTCCACTCAGCTTCCGTCATTAAACGTATTCCTTGACCTTGAAAACGACAGTAAGCGATCGCTTCATAATAGTTCACTTCTACCGGCCAATCAAGAGGTAAATCGAGAACATCAAACATGGCTCGATATTGATAATTTCCTCCCTCATCTACCAGCCAAAATTTAGGATACTTGACTTGATAATGATTTTTCCATTGCCAAGCTTCCTCATCCCAATAACTGGGATTTTCGTAGCCACCATTATGGACAAATTCTTTAAATTCTCCGTTGGTAATCATATATTTACTCACCAGAAAATTGTTAACTTGAATTTGACGATAACCATACTCGTTGTCCCAACCATAAACAGGAGAATCCTGGGGTTTACCAATTTCTACTATTCCCCCAGAAACCTCCACCATTTGATTAGGATAAGCTTGACCAAAAGAAGGGGCATAATGCCAACCAGAAGGACGTTGCAGACAGTCTAACGGCAGTTGTCTGAGTAACATTGAAGATGTTTCAAAGTGAACACGCTGATGCTCGATTCCCATCATTAATGACCAGAGAGAATGCTGCGGATGAATAGGAAGATTAAGGGGGATATTTTTAATTATTTCAACCACAATTTCATAGACTTGTTGCCGATATTCCCAAACCTTAGCCACCCCGGGCCACTGAATATGGGCGATAGCAGAGTTTAATTCTTCAGAAGTTGCCGGATCTACTCCCACTCCAAACAATAATTCATAGTCAGAATTAGGGCTTTTTTTTAATAGGTTAACCATCTGCAATTTATTCAGATAAAAAGCGGCAGCATGACCTAAATAAAAGATGAGAGGATTTCTTAAATCGTCAGGGTTACAATAAAAAGCTTCTTCTTTGATGATGCTTTTTAACAGCATATCTTCTAATTGCCAAGCATTTTCAAAATAGTCCAGTATATTTTCTCGACTACAGTTACTTAGAGAGATAGGAGCCTGTGCTTGAATCTTTTCCATGTTTTTGTGCCTCTATTACTGATGATAATGTTTTCGTTAATTACAGGGATAACTGACAGAGAATTAACCCAAATAAATTTTCAGGATCGGTGAAAACCTTGAGCGGGTTTAATCCCTTTGATTCTAGGTCTTTTTGCATAGTTTCTAGGTTGAATTTACGCGAGATTTCTGTTAAAATACTCTCCGATGCTTGAAAATTAACTGTTAAATCGAGTTTTTTAAGGTGAACAGGGTGAGTTTTTTGACAAATTAAATACATTTCAATTTGAGATTTATCTTGATTATAGATAGCTTGATGACTAAATAAATCAAGATTAAAATCAGCTTGAAAACGCCAATTTAAATGGGAAAGCATATTTAAATTAAAAGCGGCCGTCACCCCTTGAGAATCATTATAAGCTGCTTCTAAAATTGCCACCGGTTTTTGGAGATCAATCCCCAATAAAAAATAATCTCCAGCTTTTAGAACAGTGCCAATTTTTCCTAAAAATTTGTCACATTCAGCCGCAGAAAAATTACCGATCGAACTTCCCAAGAAAAAAATCATTCTAGTATTATCAGAAGCATTTTGATAATAAGCTAAGGCCTGTTCATAGGTTCCAATTAACCCCTGAATCGGTAAATTAGGATATTCTTTTTGTAATTCTATGGCACTAGCTTGGAGAATAGTTTCACTAACATCGATAGGTACATATTTAGAGGATTTTTGTTGCCGATAATAAGCGTCCAATAACAGACGAGTTTTAGTGGAACTACCACTACCTAATTCTATCAATTCGCAGGGACCGGTATAGGCGACAATTTCTTGAGCATATTCTTGGAGAATAGCCGCTTCTGTCCTAGTGGGATAGTATTCTGGCAATTGACAGATTTCTTCAAAAAGTTGGGAACCTTGCCGATCATAAAAATATTTAGATGGTAAACTTTTGGGGGTTTTAGTTAATCCTTCAATCACATCTTTTCCCTGATCTTTAGCTATATTTTTACCGGTGGCAGCGGTGGCTAAATACTCAATTTGTAATAGTTCTTGTTTAGATGGTTTAAGCTGCATAGATTCTCCAGATTATTCTCCAGTTTTTTGATTGTTCTCGATCGATGCCGGGGACGAAATCCACTTTGACAGCTTGAATGCTGGCAGAGATTATCGTTCCCCGGTAATTTTACCATAAAACGCCGCAAAATTTACCTCTTGTCTATCTAGACAAGGTTTGTGGAAGGTAAATAAAAGCTGTTAAATCCATCGAGATGGGTGCTGATATTATCCAAGCAAAATTACCCGTTCAATTAATCAGTAAAAATTGCATTTCCTCTAAGCTAAGATTTTCTTGGATATAGCGAGGATTAAGGGGATGATAAGGACTAGCAAGACGATCTATCTTAATAATTGTCGCCGTTTCAGGAATGATCGGAATATCGGGATCGTAGGGGGTGCTGCGAGTAAGAGAACTAGAAAAACCCTTAAAAATAGAGATTTCTTCCTCCTCCCCATCCACAGCAATAGTCACTAATAAAACCTCTTGGGGATTTTTGAGGGTGTATTGTTCGAGTTGTTGACCAATATTCATAGAAAAATGGCTAATTATCGATAGCTAAAGACTTACTGTTGTAAAGCTGAACGTCCCTGTTTGCCAAGGCGAATAAGAAGAAAATGGGCAAAATAGAGAGTATAAAAAGAGAGACCAACTAAACCAAAAAAGCCCAAAACATTAGCGGTAGCTTCTGAATGAAAAATCTCGCGAAACTGCCAAGGTGCTTCCTGCCAAACTTGACAATAGGGAGAATTTAGCAATTCCCCTGACATAGCACAGGAGAGAAAAGGTAAGGTAGAAATCGCGCCCAGAGGAGAATAGATAGTTACTGCCCAACGCCAAGCAGTGGTGACAAATTTAATCGGACTAGCGGGTAAATCTTTAATTTCATCGTTAATATCCACCCAAAACCAGAGAGAAATCGGGATTAAAATCTTAGCTAAAAAACTGGTGACAAAACCAATCGGCCAGGAAGCAATCATTAAATATACAGTAATTAATAAAAGACTAGCCACTCGCCAATAGATAATCAACAATTTCTGTAATGATTCGATTTTTGCAAATAAAGACCAAATCAACAAAATTGCCGGAATAATCACCGTAAATAGGACGGCTAAACGATAATCTATCCAAACGAGAGGACGAAACCAAAGTTGATTCATAAACTATTTAGACATAATTACACTGTCACCATTTTACTGTCTTCCGGTGCGGGAGCCAAAATCGGCCACAGCTTGACCAACAAACAAAAAAACGAGGGGCGATCTCTTTATAGCTGAGATCGCCCTAAAGCTAGGATTCTACTGTGAGGAGAGAAAAAACCGCTGCCCGACTCCATTAATCGTCATAAACGCGACACTCGGCGGCATCGGGATTATCATCACAATACTTTTCGAAGTAGGTTTTTTGGGGGTGGTCTTGACGTTGGTGAGCTGCTTCTGCTTGTAATTCTTCCACCGCATCCCAAGCGGCGGCGCATTCGCCAGAGGTGGCACCTTCCGTACTACAGACGGTTCTGGCGTTTTCTAGCTCTTCTTGAATTTTATCTTGGATATTGCTCATGATTCCTCTGGAATTGATCTATTGACACTCTAACAATTATACAGCCACGTTCTCAAACCACAGGATCGGTTATCCCACTTGATCGCCTTTCCTGTTCCATTAAGCCGATCCTAGCGCAATTTTTGGGGAATTTAAGATCAAGATTTCCTGACTAGGCCAATTTTTAGCCCAGATTTCGCACTGGAGGAACGCCACAGGGATTTCTCCCCAAGATAGACAGCGAGCAGAAGCATATATCGACTTATTTAGGGTTTGCTGAATAAATCTAAAAACCTTGTTGGGTAAAACTTTTAGACTTTTTGTCAATCAAAAAGTACCAGGTATGGGAGTGATCAGGGGGAAAATTCCGGGACTTTTTCCCTAAAAATTAGGTAATTGGCCACCTCAAAACCAGTAAAACCCCACACCCCACACCCCACACCCCACACCCCACACCCTGCCCCCACCGAAAAACTTTTTCAGCAGACCCTATTTAGGCCGTCTTACCAGTCTCGATGCTCCCTTAGACAGGGTGGCGCAGATCGAATAAGTTATTCTAGAGACTAGGGGAAAAAGACTGTTTTACCAGCAATAGTCAGCATTCCTGTCACCAAAATGCCGACAATGCTAAGGAATCCAATGGTGGTAATGTTGACTCGTGCGTTGAGATCGTCAACCCGCTTTTCTAGTCGCGTAACTTTGGCATCTAAGGCCTTAATATCCCCTTTAATTTCTCCTAAACTGTTTTCGATCGCCTTCTGTCCATTTTCTAGGTTTGTCAGTCGGGACTCGATCGCTGTCAGTCGGGATTCGATCGCTTTCTGTCCGCTAACGATTAAATCTTCTAACCTTTTCAGATCATTCTCGGTAACTGCTGTCATCAGTGACAATCCTCTTAAAGTTGAATTTTTCCCAGTCTCCTATCAATACTCTATCAATATTTTCTCGGTCGAGCATTTCTACTCTAGAATAAAAGATATTGCAATCCCTGTTAGGGAATTTATTAGAAACTTGAGGTATGTAAATGTGACATAATCACAGTTTCGCATTTAACCTTCATAAGATGGAATATGAATATCATTGACGCTTTAAATCTCAAAAAACCCCAAGATTACCCCTCTAGAGAAGCCTATCAGCAAGACGTTGTCAAAGCGGTACAGGTATTGATGCGTCTAGGTATTATGGATAGTCCCTCGGCCGATTTAACCGCTTCCCTAGACTCTATCCTTGAGAAATTACAAGAGGATGAACTGACTATCTACGGTAGAAAACGCAGTAAACAGGAAATTATCGCCGATTTAAAGCAAGTTAATAGTGAAATTGCCGAACTCGATCGAGAAATAGCCGACTTAGAATGGCAAATTGCGCTCAAAAAAGCTGAAATATCTGTTAATGAAACATCTTAGGGGTTTTTATCTTGATTCTGTTTCGGTTTCTCCAAACTGAGCGCAATAATCATCCGCACTAATAAACTTCATCGTGAGTCCCAATTGACTCCAAAAGAATTGCCTGTTTCTGCTCATATTCAACGAATTTAAAGACAATTCTTAAATCATAGCCCACACTACAAGCATAAGAGTCTTTAAGCTCCCCTTTTAATTTGTGTGTTCTTAATCGAGGTTGAAATGGATCTACGGATAATAAAGCTAAAGTTTCTTGGATATTTTGAGCTAAAAAAGCCTGTTTTTTCACAATTTTTCGAGCATTTCTAATAAATATATTGGAGCGTAATAAAACAAAATTCACGAAAGAATTTCCTCCATGATTTGTTCAGGTGTCAGGGGTTGACATTGACCTTGTGCAAATTCTTGTTGAGCTTCTTGAACATCTCTAAACAACTCTGTTCTTTTTTGATCTCGAAGACGATTCTGTAAAATATGAATGAGATTTTCTTGATCTTCAAGGGGAAGTTGCTCGGCTGCTTCTAAAATCTCTGCAAAGGTTGTTTGTATTGCCATTTTCTTAAGGGGCGATCGATTAAACTATCTAGAATTTACAATCAAGGCTAAAAATGATGTTGGGTTTCGTTCCGAGTACCCCACCTAAGAGATTGGTGATCGCACTAAGTTAAATTAGGTCGAGGTCTATTGGATTGATTGCTCAACTTCAACAATATCAAAATCTGGAGCCACATAATAATTTATGTATCCAGGCTTAACATCAAACCAAACAGATAAAGTTAAAATTTGTTTCCCATTGGGAGAAATAAAGGTAGCACTACATAATCTGTTTCCACAAATAATTTCTGGCCAACCTGGTACATAATCTGGAACAACACTTGGTTTTGGCTTCCAACCTAAATTGAGGATTTCTTGACGATATTCACCATAGGGAGATAAACCCTTAGTGGGAACTAGCTGTGCCTTAACCGCCTCTCCCCACAAGAAAACCCCAAAAAATAATATCCCGATATTTAACTTGATACTCATTATCCTTATTCAGCGAGAGTTACCGCATAACCATTTATTATATCGACATTTTTTGTCTAGTCAACCCAGAGAACAAAAAAAACAGAAACTTGACCTATATTCACTGGGTAGAGAATTTTATCTAGAAACATTCCCGACATTTCCGAGAATGGCCAAGGGTTACTGATTTTTTTCTTAACCACAAAGAGACAAAGGACACAAAGAGAGGGAGTAAGGGATTTCCACCACTCTAAGAGCGCCAAGAGAGCCGAATCATCTAAGGACTAATATGAATTTGACTGAGAATATAACGCAAGCGATCATAATCATCTTTAAGTAAAACACTTAACTGTCTGCCTACATTCACTAACCATTGTCGATCGGCTTGACGCAATTGATACATCTGACGGATAGAAGCAGCTGCCAAAGCTTCCACGGGAGTATTCTTGACCTGTAATAAAATTCGTAAAAAGTCTAATTGTTCACTAAAATAAACCACTTCTAACGACTCACATTGATAAACTGCCTGATGAATTTGTGGAGGCCGGGGAGGAATATATTGATAGATATAACCTCGCCCGGCACCATTGCCATTAAATTGTCCGGGTAAGGTTTCAAAACCGACAATAGTTGCCCGAAATTCCGTTTTTAACATAGCGAAAATCTGCGGCTGTTGTTCCCGCAATTCAGCCAAAGATAACCCCAAAGCTCTAGCGCGATGTACCGAATCGATGGGTGCAGTGGTGGCAAAGGTGACAATCCCAAAAATCTTATTACCCGTTTCTTCATCGTAGGCTTTTACCCAACTACCAAAAGCAGGCATAAAAGGGAAGTTTAACTCCTCTGGTTCCAAACATTGCGCCAAAAACTCGGTCGTCGTCGTCTCGATAACTTCGGCGATATGATCGGGATGGCGGTTATCCGTGGCCAATTGCGGTAAGGGTGGACGCATGGTTATTTTTTGCCTTTAGCCGGGGCAATAATTACTTCTTCTAATTCCGAGAGATTAAAGGTGACTAACTTATCCCAGTTACCCCCCTCAAAAAGAACGGCCACTTTCCCATCGCTTAAACGCTGGGCTAAACCTTCAAATTTATAGTAGGTATCATCGGGATTGGTGACTCGAACGGTACTACCTGGCAAAATCATAGGATTGACGACGAAATTATAATTAACTGTCTCTTAGCTTATCAAAATTTAGTGATCAGGGAGTCGTGACTTACCCCTACCTTCTGTTATCCGTCTTAGGCAATACGTCCCTGTTCTCTACCCGATCAGGCGATCGCAATTTGTTCCTCAGGCGACAATTGTTGTACTGCTTAAATAAGCTGTTCTAAAGTTAAGGGAATGGTTCCCATCGATTTTGCTTTAATAATTTATAATTTGCTCTATTCAACCCTCAACCCCAGCCACAGGCGAGCGCACTAACTCGTAGAGTGAGCTTTTCGATAGCGTAACGCACCAATTTAATAATAAAGTTAGTGCGTGGGGCGCCGATTGTTAATTTGAGTTTTTATCAGAAATTATCGCCGCAAACACGCACCCAACAAGATCGGCGTACTGCTAGGCAGTGCCTTCGGCATCGCACTATTGAGCATTCAGGTTTCTGAGAATTTTTTGTGCTAAAAATTCTTTGATTTCTGTATGTCGTGGTACAGCTTCAATCACCCCAGTTTGAGGGTTAATCCAAAGAGAATGAGAAGCGCCCTCTCGCTTAAGATAACAACCAGCTTTCCGCAACTTTTTTTCTAATTCTTGACGTTTCATGGAATGGAAATTGTCTCCTCGATCGCCTCTTTCGGTAGTCCTCGACGAATATCAGCTAAACGATCTTCAAAAATTAGTTGAATAGCACTTTTTAAGCTTTCTTTGGCTTCTTCAATGGTTTCTCCTTGACCATTTGCACCTAGGACTTCAGGACAAATCGCCCAGTATCCCCCTTCTGTTGCTGCTTCAATGATGGCGGTGAATTCTCCTTTCATGACAATCTCCTTTGATAATTTATGAATTATTCGATAATTTATGAATTAGCGTGCTGCTACGCAGTGCCTTCAACATCGCACTCTCAACCAAAATATCACAAGATCACGACACAAGATTAGAGCATCATGGGGATGATGTTGGGTTGAGTACCCATCACCCAATCTACAAGATCAGGCGATCGCACTGATATTGATTGAGAAGAAATAACAATAAATTGTTCAGGAGATAAAATTACATTTTCATAAGTAAAACCACCAATGACTTTAGGATTAGAAATCATTAAATCAATAGCGTATGCTTCAGGATTAGGATAGCATTCAACTATTGCACCAAGTGTTCCTTTAGGAATAATTAAATCTGAAAAATCGGCGGTTATATTTATTAAAGTTTGAATCAAATCATTAATTTTTGCTTTCATTATGTTTTGCTCCTTTAGCTGTCAACTTCTAACCAGTTTGTAATTAATCTAGGAATAATTTTGCCTTGATCTATTTGCCAGATTGTGATTCAATTTCCTTGCACTCCATTAAAACCTTTGATCCTAATTGTAACTTTTAATCTCATACCATAGGGATTATTTTTGCTTTTATAGGCTGGTGCATAAGGTAAAATTTGACGAATTTGTTGAATTATATCTTGAGTTGCAATTTGACGGTCTTCTTGAGTTTCAACAGAATAACCTATCATGGCAAATCCCATCCATTTTCCTTGATTTTAAGGGTTGTTAGGTTGCAATGAGTAATCGGTAAACTTTCGCAATTCTATTTCGGCTTGATCTGCATTTGGTAAGGGATATCCTTCTTTCCAGCTAATACTCATACGCAGTTTGAGCTAAACGAAGTGCCACCCAACCCATAACATGAAGAATAATCGGGGGATGATGTTGGGTTTCCGTTGTCAACCCAACCTACAAGATCAGGCTTATTTTTCAGGGATAGCGGATAAGATAGCTCGCAGTGCTTTGTTTACATCTTCAGAATTTTTGAAAACTTTAGCGACATCTGGTTCTAAGGTGACAGTTATTTTTATTTCATTTACCTGAGAAGCAAAACGATTAGGATGAGCCTTAGTATAATCAAAATTATATTCAGGAAGTAGGTCATCTTGTAAATTTTGTTTGGTTTCAGAATCCTGTGTATTTTTCATAGTCTTGGCGTTCTTTTTTGGTTGTTAAACGTGCGCTGATAATACGAATCATTTGATTTCTTTCAGTAAAACAAACTACTAAAAGACGATTCTTGTCATCGTGTCCGATAATAATTTCTCGTTTTTCACCGACCGAATGCCACTCATCATCAAAAATGTAGGCTAAAGGCTCTAGAAAAACAGCCTTGGCTTCCTCAAAATTGATGCCATGCTTTTTGAGATTAAGTTTTGCCTTGGGGTTATCCCACTCAAATTGTAAGTTCATAAACTCAATTCTAGTTCAATCTCCCCCTAAACAGCGCACTCTCAAATTTTGTCGTTGTCATACTCCCAAGGTATCATAGCTAGTGGACTGTTTCAGCTAATTTGGTGTATTAGAAAAATGCTATAAATTCTATAATCTAAGACTTTAAGCCGAAATCTATTGCCCTATTTTAGCTGAAACAGTCCAGTAGGGTGCGTTAGCCAAAGCGTAACGCACCAATTTAATGATGAAGTTGGTGCGTTACGGCGGATTGTTAATTGAGGTTTTTTAACAGAGATTATCGCCGCCTAACGCACCCTACAAGATCTACAAGATTGGCGATCGCACTACAATATCGGCGATCACACTACAATATCTAAAACAACATACTTAAAAACTCAAGCAAATTTAGTCCATTCAAAATTGCTCCAAGCTTTTCTAATCTTACAGGGAAATAAGGTAAATACAATGGACTAAAAGGACTTGATGGACGTAATAAAAATGGAATTACTCTTGTCAAAGTAAATATTTTAACATACTCTATTAAAGCCACCTCCCCACTAGGATCGATCGCATTTACCGGATTAACCCCAGCGTATAAATAATCATGCAAGGTTATCGGTTGATTATTGTAACCCTCAAAGGGATCAACGGAAGCAAAACGCCCTGTATTAGGATCATAATACCTTGCTCGTAAATAATAACCATCTACCGCATCATCAAACTGCTCACCCGCAAACAGATAATTATTCTCCGCATCCCCGACTTTACGGGTTAAATTACCATAAGCATCATAATCATATTCTACAATGACAGAACCATTATTACCCGTCATTAAACGAGTGCTACCTAAACCATCCACTTGATAGTAAATCCGATTTGCACCGTCATCTTGGGAGATTAAATCCCAACCGTGAGTATAGGTATTATTAACTGTACCATTAGTTTGATATTCCTCAATCACTTGGGCGTATTGCTGTTGATTGTTGTCGATTAAGAAGCGAGTCACCTCACCATCCACATCAATCGCCACTCGGATACCATTATGATCATATTCAAACTCAATGCGTCCGGTTTCGCCGTTTTCCGTGACTTCTACCGCGGTTAATTCACCCTTAGCATTCCACTCATAATTAGGGCTTGCTGAAAAAGTCATTAGATCTCTTGCATAAGTCTAGACAAAATAGGATAAAATAGTCCAAGAGTTAAGATTGAAAGATGACTTACGAACAAGTAAAAACTTTAAAGCCAACAGAGTTCAAACGCTTGTGTGGCGTGTATCCAGATACATTTAA
>NZ_JADBUN010000157.1:0-10630 GCF_020245625.1 Microcystis sp. M049S2
CTGACAAAGAAAAAACTGAAATCAAGTCAGGATAAGGGTTGGAGTGCTTACTGCAAAAATTGTTAAGAAAGATCCCTATAAGGGATAGCTTATCAAGGGGGGCAGGGGGGATCGAACCTAAAATCCATTTTTAATTTAATTATAACCAGCTACTTAAATTATGACCCTAGCCACCGATAAAAGTACCTATAGCTTTGCCGAATATTTAGAACTAGAGGAAACGGCAGCCTATAAAAATGAGTATCAAGATGGGGAAATCGTACCGATGACAGGAGGCACTACCGATCATAATAAAATTGCTCTCAATTTTGCCGCTTATTTAAAATTTGCCCTCAAAGGACAGAAATATAATATTTTTATCGGTGACGTTAAATTATGGATAGCGCAATATCGTCAAGCAACCTATCCCGATGTGATGCTAATTGAGGGAGAACCGATTTATTATGAAACTGGCAAGACAACTATTACCAATCCCAGATTAATAGTAGAAGTCCTCTCAAAATCAACTCAAAATTATGACCAGGGCGATAAATTTCTCTATTATCGTTCGCTGCCGGAATTTCAAGAATATATTCTCATTAGTCAAAGTCGTCCATATATCATGCAGTATAACAAAACTCAAGAAAATAAATGGTTATTAACGGAATACGAGGGCGAAAATGCCAGTTTATCTTTAACTTCTGTAAATTTCGATCTCAGTTTTCAGGAAATTTACGAAGGAGTGATAAGTAGCTGGTTATAATTAAGTAGTCGTGCAAAATTAATTTCCTAGTGAAGATAGGCAAGAGGCAAGAGGCAAGAGGCAAGAGGTGTTTAGATATGTGTAATTAATTTTGCTTAGGTACTTAAATTAAAAATGGATTTTAGGTTCGATCCCCCCTTAGTACTAGGGTTGATTCATAGTAGGGTTGATTCATAGTAGGGTTGATTCATGAATCAACCCTACCTTAATAAGGGTGGTGTCTGATAATTTTTAACGCCTACCTACTTATTTAACGATTTGCGTTGAATTTTCGTTTTTTTGCCGGTATTATCGCCAAGGAAGTCCAGAAATCTATCTCTACAGACCCAATTTCGCCGCTAAAGCGATCGCTACCGGGAAAATGCGATGTTCTTGCACTTGAATGCGTTCGTGGAGACTAGCCGCGGTATCATCGGGGAGAATGGGAACCACCGCTTGCATTAAAATTGGGCCACTATCTACCTCCGCGCGAGCGATATGCACAGTACATCCGGTCACTTTTACCCCCGCAGCTAAAGCTTGTTCCACGGCGCGCACACCCTTAAAACTGGGTAGTAAACTAGGATGGATATTGATCACGCGATCGGGAAAAGCATCTAGTAAAACCGGGGTGACAATTCGCATCCAGCCGGCCATAATTACCCATTTTACGCCGTATTCTTGGAAAGTTTCTACTATTGCCCGATCGAGTTCTTCTCTGGGTTTAAATTGACGATGATCGAGGAAAACCGCAGGGATATTGTAGTGATCGGCTCTTTCTTTTACCTTGGCATCGGGATTATTGTAGATGAGGACAGGAATCCTGGCATTTAGCTGTTTTTTAGCGATCGCTGCCGCCAAAACAGCAAAATTGGAACCACTACCAGAAGCCATCACTCCTAAAGAGAGGGTTTCCTCTAGGGGAATATCGGCCAAACTGAGATCGGGAGAAATTAAACTGGGGGAAATTGTCATCATATTTTATAAGCGAGTTCGAGTGCATTGCAAAAGCTATTGAGGCGATTCAGCAAAGCATTATAGTAAGAATAAGCATCATCCCGTTCCTCTTGAAGATAGGCATACAAGGTTAGCTCTGGCTCTGCAGCTAGGTGATTTTTAGGGATATCGAAACCGACTTCGGTTAGGCGCGTCGCTGCGATCGCAACTAGCAACGCCCCAATGGTATTAGACTCACCATTGTGAAGATCCCTCAGTCCGGGTAAGATGATCTCGGCCCCTGGCAACTCATTGAGATTCATGATTGCTTCTCCTCTGGTGGACATTGAAAACGTTCAATAAAGTTCTCGACTCTGCTTCTCAGCACATCAGGGTGAAGAGAGGGTGAATCGAAAAAATCCCCATACCCCTATCTCCCCTATCCCCGTTGTTTCAAACCGGTTTCAATAGCGGCAATGACTGTTTCTATGACTTTAACGCGGGCGAAATACTTATCATTTGCCGCCACAATCGTCCAGGGGGCGACGGGGGTGCTAGTACGGGCTACCATGTGATTAACTGCCACATGATAGAGGGGCTGTTTTTCTCGATTGCGCCAATCTTCATCGGTGAGTTTATGTTGACGATAGGGGTTATTTTGGCGCTCATTGAAGCGATTTAACTGTTCTTCGGGGCTAATATGTAACCAGAATTTGACTAAAACACAGCCTGAATGGGTTAATTGGGCCTCAAATTCGTTAATTTCTTGATATGCCCGTCGCCAATCCATATCTTTAGCGAATCCTTCCACTCTCTCCACTAAAATCCGTCCATACCAACTGCGATCGAATATACCGATAGTTTTGGCTGCGGGTAATTTGCGCCAGAAGCGCCAGAGATAATGATAGCGGTGTTCTTCCTCCGTCGGGGCAGCAAAGGCAATCACTTGATAACTGCGAGGATCGAGGGTATCGGTTAAGCGTTTGATCGCCCCTCCCTTGCCGGCGGCATCCCACCCTTCAAAGAGGACTAAAACGGGAATATTTGCCTGAAAAATCTCTAATTGCAGTTTTCTTAATTCTACCTGTGCCTGACGCAAACGGATTTTATATTCTTCTTTTTCCAATTTGGCACTCAAGTCCACTCTCCCCAGATAATCGGGTTCCGTGGGCAGTAATTGGGCTTGGGGTGGTAGATTGACAGGAGGTTCGATCGGTAATTGGCGCTGATCCAAAGCTTGAGCGATCGTGCCGACTAATTGGGAGAGAACTTTTACCCGGGCCCAACGTTGACAGTTGCCCTCCACCAATATCCAAGGGGCGGCCCCCGTGCTAGTGTAGGTAATCATTTCCTCGGCTAAACTGGCATACTCATCATAACGTTTGGCCTGTTGCCAATCTTCCGGACGCACGCGCCAAGATTCTAGTTCATTTTCGGCGTATTCTTTGATGCGTGACTTTAATTCCTTTTGACTGAGGTGAATCCAGAATTTAGCGATCGCAACCCGATCATCAAATAATTGTCGCTCAAAGGTGTTGATATCGCGCATGACTAGGGGAATCTGGGAGGAGGGCAATTTATTTAAGAGTCGATCCTCTAGTAGATGGGTGTACCAACTGTGATAAAAAATGCCGATACTGCCCTTTGCTGGCAGTTTTTGCCAAAATCGCCACAAAAACGGGTAACTTTCCTCTTGGGGGGAAGGGGTTAAAATTGGATGGACGGTAAAACCCCGAGGATCCATATAGTTAACCATTTTTTTGACTAAAGTTCCCTTGCCTGCCGCCGCCCAACCTTCCAAAACCACCACCACGGGTAATTTACATTCCCAACAGGACTTCTGTAGCGATCGCAGTTGTTGCATTAAATCTTTAATTTGTGATTGATAAGTTTCCTTGTCAAGGGAAAGAGATAGATCGAGGGGACTTAACATGATGGTCAAATAAAAGCAAAATTAGGGTATAAAGTTATAGACAAGTCAATCTCAAATAGGTCTTTCGCGTGTCTCAAGTTAAACCTACCATTCTCGTCACTGGCGGTGCGGGTTATATTGGTTCCCATGCAGTTCTAGCGCTCAAAAATGCCGGTTATTCCGTCATCGTACTCGATAACTTATCCTATGGTCACGCCGAAATCATTAAGGATATATTAAAAGTTGAGTTAATTGTCGGTGATACTAGGGATCGATCGCTGCTGGATAATTTATTTGCTAGTCGTGATATTGCCGCCGTCATGCACTTTGCCGCTTTTATTGCCGTGGGGGAATCAGTCCAAGAACCGGCTATTTACTATCAAAATAATGTTAGTGGTAGTCTGACTCTTTTGCAAGCGATGATCGCCGCCGATGTGAAGAAATTTGTTTTTTCTTCCACCTGTGCTATTTATGGAATGCCCAAGGAAATTCCGATGACGGAAAATCACCCTCATCATCCCCTCAGTCCCTACGCTGCCAGTAAGGAAATGGTGGAACAAATTCTTAGGGATTTTGATGCGGCCTACGGTTTAAAATCGGTGGCTTTCCGTTATTTTAATGCTTCCGGAGCCGACCCCAGTGGTTTATTAGGGGAAGATCACCAACCAGAAACCCATTTAATTCCCCTGGCTTTATTAACTGCCCTGAAAAAACGGGATTCCCTGTCAATTTTCGGCACGGATTATGATACTCCCGATGGTACTGCTGTGCGTGATTATATCCATGTTAATGATTTAGCACAAGCTCACGTTTTAGGCTTAGAATATCTCTTAAATGGGGGCGAAAGCAATGTGTTTAATTTGGGCAATGGTAACGGTTTTTCTGTGCGTGAAGTGATTGAAACAGCGCGAGCGGTAACTGGTTTGGATATTCCCGTCATCGAAAGTCCCAGAAGGGCAGGTGATGCCCCGATTTTAATCGGCAGTAGCGATAAAGCCAAACAGGTTCTCGGTTGGCATCCCCAATATGCCGATCTTAAGGTAATAGTTGAACACGCTTGGAATTGGCATCAAAAAAGACACGCTTAACAGTAAAAAAACTACTAGAGGCTGATAGTTTACCGCTATAAGCTTCCCTAGAATCATCTCAAATACAATGCTATGAATAACAAAATAATCTTAATATTTATAGGCTTGATTTTTTTGGCAAGTTGTGCTGATAGTAAACAGTTTCAATGTCAAAAAATCTATCGGATTGCCAACGAAGTAGCCCAAGAAACCAAATCCTTAACCAAGGGTCAAGGGACAGAAATTGACCAAAAAAGTTGGCTATTAGCCGCCGATAAAATCGAACAGGCCGCAGAAAATATGAAAAAATTAGCAGTGAAGGATCCAGAACTAGATAAATATAAAATCGCCTTCGCTCAAGTTTATGAAGATTATGCCACTGCCACTCGTGAAATAATTCAAGTTATCGAAACTCGCAATAAAAACGGGGCAAAATTAGCACAGGAAAAGGTCAGAAAAGCCGGACAATTAGAAAAAGAAACTGGCGAAGCTTTTAATACCTATTGCCAAGCACAGTAAAGCAGTTATCAGTTAGTAAGGTGTTGGGGTTTTGGGGTATTAGTGGAAATTTCCCCATTTCCCCATTTCCCCATTTCCCCATCACCTCACTCCTATACTTTACGGTTTAACTGCGTACAAAGTGCCTACATTTTTACTGCGAGGCATCCTGGAAAAGATGATAAAACTGAAGTCTTGCAGATGTTTGACTCAAGCATCGGGACCCTTTTTATGTCATCCCATCATGATAATTTTAATTTGTCCCAATTGACCAGTTGCCGCTAAAGAATCGAGAATTTCGTATTCGGAACCTTCACAATCAATCACAGTTTTTGATAAAGCATTGCTTGTCTAGCCTCAATTCTTGAGGGTTGCTGGAGGTAATTTTATGGACAAGTCTGACAAAGTTTGATAGGCTTGTCAAGAAAATCCCTCGTCTCTGAGCATCAGAAGTCAGGAAACCCATCTCAAACAAGGTAACA
This sequence comes from Microcystis sp. M049S2, assembly GCF_020245625.1. Lineage (NCBI taxonomy): Bacteria > Bacillati > Cyanobacteriota > Cyanophyceae > Chroococcales > Microcystaceae > Microcystis > Microcystis sp. M049S2. Next base: position 5,617 of record NZ_JADBUN010000157.1, read on the forward strand.
CAGACCATCAGGAGTTAACAAGCCTTGAATTACTCTGATTTTATATTTTGGTGGATATTAATCCTTTTCAGCGTTCCTTTCTTAACGGTGCGCTACTTGGCGAAGTCCTTCAATCTCTGGCGAGGTGTTTTTGATGGAGTCGGATTAGCGGCACTGTCCCTGATCCTATTTTATTACGCCAGTCGCACCAGTTTCCTCGTTTTCATCGTCTCCCTAGCCTTTAACTACATTATGGTCTGGCTAGTGCTGAAAATGAGCGGCTGGAAAGCGAATCTCCTGGCCACTATCGTTATCGTCATCGATATTCTCGTCCTCGCCTACTTCAAGTATTTCGGCTTTTTTGTCGAGGAAATCATCGGATTATTCGTTTCTCTCCCCCCTAACTGGAAGGAACTTTCCCCAATTCCCGTGCCTAGCCAAATCCCACCGGGGGTATCCTTCTATACCTTCCAGATGGTGGCTTTCGTGGTGGACTCCCTACGGGAAAAGAAAAAGAAACCCCTAGCCGTTCTCGATTATGTCAATTTTATCTCCTTTTTCCCCCAAATTGTCGCAGGTCCGATCGAGCGTCGCCGGGATTTATTACCACAAATGGAGGGATTTCGCCTCAAATTTACGGGAGAAAACTTCGAGAAGGGTTTGCGTTGGCTTTCCCTCGGTTTATTTATGAAATTTGTCCTCGCCGATAACATTGCTCCCTACATCGAATTAGATAAGATGATCGACAATGCTTGGTATATCTGGTTTGAGGCCTTTTTATTCACCCTGAGAATCTATTTTGACTTCGGCGGTTATAGCTTTATTGCTGTTGGTTTAGCCTATTTTGTCGGGGTTAGATTAGAATTAAACTTTTTAGCACCCTATACATCCCAAAGTATTAACGAATTTTGGCGACGTTGGCATATTACCCTTAGCACTTGGTTTCGGGATTATGTGTTTTTACCCCTGATGGGTTCCAATAAAAACTGGGCTCCTTTTTATCTATTCATTACCTTTACTTTTTCGGGTTTCTGGCACGGTGCGGCTTGGAATTTTATCTTTTGGGGTGCTTACCACGGGGCATTATTATTATTACTGCGTTATCTAGGCCGACCTTTCTATGCTTTCGTCGGAAAATACGTTTCTCAGCCGCAAATTGTCTCCTGGGCTTTAACGCAATTGGCTGTCATTTTTGGTTGTCTCTTTTTCATGGAGATTAACACCAGAAGATTAATCGGCAAAATTCTGGTTATTGCCAATCCTTTCAATTATTCCTTAGCTAATATCGGAGAGATTTTTAGTTCCTATAGTCTCAATCAAGGAGCAGTTTTAAGCGTCGCTTTAGTTCTTGGTATCATTGTTTTAATCCTCGAACATCTGGCTATTGCCCAGAAAAAGTTTGAGTATGAACTATTGTTATCGCCTTGGCTGTCTAAAATATTGCTAGGTTTAACTATTCTCCTAGCTTCCACTAATACTGGTGACTTTATTTACTTTGAATTCTGATGAATACTAAATCTTTTAACATTTTCCCCTGGTTAGCCTCTCTGGGAGTCGCTTGGTCCCTCGGCTTTGTTTATAATGTCATCTACGGCGGCGAATTAAGCTGGTTGCGGATGATGTACGAAGAAAAATCAGCGATCGCTGCTAGGATCGAGGGACCGCGGCGTTTAATCGTCACGGCGGGATCGGGGGCGCATTATACCATAAATTCGGAATTAATGGCCAAAGAATTGGGAATTCCGGTGGTTAACCTCGGTTTACAGGGGGACATCGGGTTAAATGTCATTGCTGCTATGATTCTCGAAAAAGCACGCAAAGGGGATGTCATTCTGCTGATTCCTGAATATCTCATGCTCATGGATGAGGACGGTTTTAATCGCGGCGAAGGACTTTGGGGATCCGCACCTTTTAGCGTCGCTATTGGTAAACCGGGGTTAGGTGGGATACCTTTAAAAACCATGATCGAGGATACTTGGTTATTAGGTATTCCGGGGATGCGTGCAGTCACTAAATCCACGGTTGATTTATTCACTAAAGGCAGAATGACGGGTTATTATTCCGAGCCGATTACTGACAGAGGAGATCCGACTATAGTTAAGGAAAGAACAGGGAAATGGTGGCAAATGACCTTTGATACTGCTGCTTCTCCTCACTCAATTAAATTGATTGAAAAACTCAAGAAAGACTTAGAAGCAAAAGGGGCGACTCTGGTAGTTTCTTTGCCCTGGGTTTATGCTAAAAATGATGATAAAACCGTTGCTAATATTCGCAAATCTGCCGAAGAATTAAGTCGGGTTGTGCCAACAATTTATGATCCGAAAGACTTGAATATTAAGACCGATTCTACTATTTTTGCTGACACTCACTATCATCTTTTGCCCCCAGCGAGAATTATACGTTCAGAACAATTAGTTTCGGAACTGAAACCCATCCTAAACACAACTGAGAATAAAAATCCATGAATAAACCTATAACTAAGATTTGCATTCTGGGGGGTGGTTTTGGAGGGTTATATACGGCGCTCGATTTGAGTCGATTAACAGCAGTAAAATCGGGTCAATGGCAAATAACTTTAGTCGAACCAAAAGACCATTTTCTCTTTACTCCCCTTCTCTATGAACTAATTACAGGAGAATTGCAACGCTGGGAAATTGCCCCCTCCTACCGTCAATTATTAACAGGAACTCAGGTTAATTTAAAAACTCAAAAAGCTAGTAATATTGACTTAAATAATCATCGAGTATATTTAGAAAATGAGGAGGTTATAGATTACGATTACCTGATTTTAGCGGTGGGAGTGCGGAATCGTTGGCCGGCTATAACCGGGTTAGCTGATTATGGGCTAACTTTTCGGAGTTTAGAGGATGTGGAAAGATTACAAACGGCAATTCATGACTTAGAAACTCAAGGAAAATCCTCAATTAATTTAGCCATTATTGGCGGCGGTCCTAATGGGGTAGAATTAGCCTGTAAAGTGGCTGATCGTTTAGGAAAAAAAGGCAAAGTTCACCTAGTGGAAAGGAACGAGGAAATACTGCAAAACTTCCCTAAATCGGTGCGTGTTGCTTCCTACCGTTCCCTTTTAGCCAAGAATGTTAGTCTCTATTTAAACACGGGATTAAAGGAAGTTACCGCTAATTCCATGACCATACTTAAAGATAATACAAATGAGGTTATCCCCATTGATTTATTATTGTGGACAGCAGGAACTGAGGCACAGGATTGGATCAATAATTTAGATTGTCAGAAAACAGCACAAGGCAAATTATTAACCCGTTCTAGTTTACAATTAATTGACTATCCCGAAGTGTTTGCCCTTGGGGATATCGCCGAAATTTATCCGAGTAAACAGGTAATTCCTGCCACAGCACAAGCAGCCTATCAAGCAGCCAGTGTAGTAGCCAAAAATATCTCGGCAGTGATCAGAAAAAAATCGTCCCAACCCTATTATTATCTGCATTTAGGTGATATGTTAACCCTGGGTAAACAATCAGCCCTTGTCTCCAGTTTTGGCCTTAATATTACTGGTAGATTAGCTGATATAATGCGTCGATTTGTCTATATTCTGCGTTTACCCAGCCAACGCCATCAGTTAAAAGTGTTTCAACATTGGGCAAAAAAAATTCTTCTCCGACTCCGTTATTCACAGGTGTTATCTAAGCAACCGATTGAATCAAAAAATACTCGTTAATTGTAGTTAAAATTCATGAAAACCTTTCTCAAAAGTATGGCAGCACCTTGGCAAACAATCCAAGTAACAGAGTTACAAATTGATAATTATCTGCTAGAAAACTTGCATAAAAACCCCAAATATGATAACACTAGGAAACTAAACCGCTACGAATTTAAGGTTTTTTCCCAAGCAGGAGAAGATGGCATTATTAGCGAAATTTTTAATCGCATTGGAACCACAAATAAATTCTTTGTGGAATTTGGAGTTGGCAACGGTTTAGAAAATAATAGTACCTATTTGTTAGTGAAAGGATGGCAAGGTTATTGGATTGAAGGCAGTGAGCGATTTTGTAAAAGTATTCGCCAATCTTTTGAAGATTTACTTGCTAACCAACAATTAACTTTAAAAAATACTTTCATCACTGCCGCAAATATTGAAGACTTGTTTCGAGAGGGCAATGTACCGACAGAATTAGATTTATTATCCATTGATATTGATGGTAATGATTATTGGGTCTGGCAAGCAATTACTAATTATCGTCCCCGGGTGGTAATTGTCGAATATAATGCTATTTATCCCCCCGAATCCAGTTGGGTGATGCAGTATAATCCTAGTCACCAATGGAAATATAATAGTCATGTGGGATCAAGTTTGAAAGCTCTAGAAAAACTTGGTCATCAAAAGGGTTATAAATTGGTAGCTTGTAGTTTTTCGGGAGTGAATGCTTTCTTTGTGCGAGAAGATTTACTCGGAGATAATTTCTGTTCCCCTTTTAGTGCTGAAAATCATTACGAACCCGCGCGCTATTTTCTTTGTTCCCAAAAAGCTGGACATCCTCGCGCTTTTGGCAAATTTAAGACTATATGAGTCAGGGAAATTAACCGATAATTAATAACTTGTTGGAGCAGGTTAATTTAAGCAGCAACCAGGGTGAGAGCATCTTAAACGCTATTGACAATTGGCCAATTTTGTGATCCGTTTGCTGTGCGGGTATTTCAAGTGATACCAGTCAATCAGAATAGTCACGAAATCGACCAAATGGGTCGATTTTTGCTTAACAATTGAGATGGGCAATTTTCCTCAAATATGTCTGAATTGTCCTCTGGGTAAGCAACTCACCTAAAGTTCATTTTGTCAAGGATTGTTAAGATGCGCTTACCCTGTCCTCCTCTAGACCGTCTCCTAATCTAAGGGAAGATTTTTGATTTTTGCAGGAGATATAGCAATTCTCTGACTTATGAGGTACAGTAGCAACAGTGAGTAAACCAATTGCGAATATCTTTTTGAGTAACTTCTAACATAGCCAATTCAATCCCTTCTATTAAGTCTTTGTAAGTTCTCGCCTTCAGTTTTCTTAAC
>NZ_JADBUN010000158.1:0-4008 GCF_020245625.1 Microcystis sp. M049S2
ATTAGCCCACCACCAATATCGAATTAATCAAAAAATTCAATTTTGTTTATCTGTAGGGGCGAACCGCGTTCGCCCAGAGCCAATAATTAGCCCACCACCAATATCGAATTAATCAAAAAATTCAATTTTGTTTATCTGTAGAGGCGAACCGCGTTCGCCCACCCCCAATTATTAACCCACCACCAATTTGTGTAAGGTTTCTAGCTTTTGATCGAAATCTTTTTCGAGATTATCTAGCTTTTGATCAACATCTTGCTGTAAGGTGTCTAGCTTTCGATCAACACTTTGAATACTATCTTTAATTTCCTTAAGGACAGATTCGAGGGAATAGGGAATGGTTTCTGCTGTCATGGCGGTTAACTCCTATCAGTCGATAGATCATGTAATTATCGATAAAAATCCTCTTAATTCTCCACTTCATTTTTTTCGGGAAATCTCGCCTCATCTTCCAATTTATCGCTGATTTCTGGCAGTTTTAGCAATATTCCAGCGAATAACCAATAGTAAACAGAAACAGGCTCGACGGAGAGAGGATAATAGTAGGGATTATAGCTAATAAAAAGTATAAAAATCCAGATACAGAGACCCCAATGCTTTAAAGCAGGATTTTTTACTTTTAAATAGGCTTTAAAGGTGAGAATACAGAGAATTGTCACCAGTGCCATAAAAGCGATAAAACCGACGATACCGATTTCGTAGATAAGTTTAGCGTAGTAGGTTTCAATTAGTCTTATTCCCTCTTCTCCCACTATATGACGAGCGCCACTACTGGCTGTGCCTAAACCAAGACCAAAAAGCTGTGCATATTTGAAGACCCACTGCATTTGATCGACTACAAAGTCAATGGGAGACGAATATAACCAGCGACCGATAAAATTTAGTCCTCTTTCCCGAATAAAGGGAATTAACGTCACCGCGAGCAGGGAAAGCAACCCCAAGATTCCCAATCTTAATGGTAACTTTTGCTTATTTTTGCTGGTAGCAATAAAAAGAACCAAGTAAAACAAAGGTACTAGCAATAAAGGTAATCTTTGTCCAGAAACCAGAGTCGCAAGGAAGACTAAAACCATTGCCACCCAACCAGCGACGCGCCATCTTTTTTGTGGATCACTAAAACTGGCGGCGTAACTGATGACGCTACTAGATACTAAAAACCAACCCCATTGCCAAGGATCGGAAAATGTGCCGGGGAGACGAATTAAGCCTCGATCGGGATTATACAACACCGAACCGCCGACAAAACATTGAGCTTTCAAGCTGGCTTTTTCGCTAATATCTGGATAAAATTGGGTGTCGGATTTCGGGGCAGTAACTTCTAGTTGATTGAGGAATTCACTATCGGGACAGATGCCTTGGACGAGTAAGAAGTATTGAATTAGAACTAAAACGCAACAGACTAGGATCATCACGATTAAAAGCCGATTAACCACGAATAAATCCCGTTTTTCCTTGATTAGATAGTAGCCACAGAGAACCAGGGGAATATAACCGAGGAGGGTTTTTAATCCTACAATTCCCACAGCAATTGCTCCTTGGGGCAGATTGACAAAAAGAAAAGTTATCAAGCTGATGGCAAGTAAAATTGAAGCCGTGAGGAGAAAAGGCTTGATTTGGGGGCTTAATTGCTTAAAAGTTTTGGTTTTAAGTAAAATTGCCGCTAAAGCTGGGAAATAAAAGGCATCCTTGGCGATTTTGTAGAGAGCATAGGATGGCTCTTCACCAATAAAGTTGCCCTTTACCTGAAAAACTCTGGCCACGGCAAAAGTGACGGTACTACTCAGGGGAAGATAGATGATTAGGGCTAATAATCCCAGACGGGGATGGATAAAAGAAGCGACCATGGCAGGAACTGCGAAAATTCCTAACAAGGCGGCTTTTTTGTCCAATACAATCCCTAAAACTAGACTAATTATTATGGTAGAGATCGCCAGTATATTTAGTAAGAGATAGTTCCTCTCTTTCATATTGTGCAGCTTTGAGCAGGTTTAGGAGAAAGTGTACCGGATTTTTGCCGAGATTCTCATTGTCAATGGGGAAGTGGGGAGCTTTTCAGTCATCAGTTTACCGATAACTGAAAAGCTGATCACTGATTCAAGGCTGATGGCCGAGAGTTTCCTTTTGCTTCTTAGCTTTTGCTATACTTGTGTAAAATTTTATTTATCTCGATCTTGACTCCGTGGCCGAAAATCCTTCTTTTCAAGACCTTTATCAAGCTGGCATCAGTGCCTTTGAGCGTGGACAATATCGTCTTAGTATCCAGCAATTAAATGCGGCTTTAGCCTTAATTTCCTTAGGATCCCGAGCAGGGGGTGAGATACAAATTTGGTTAATTTCTGCCCATCAGGGGTTGGGAGAGGGGGAGAAAGCCAGTGAAATCTGTAAGCAACTTATTACCCATCCTATCTATCAAATTCGCGAACAGGCCAAGCGTCTGCTTTATATTATCGAAGCTCCCCGTCTCAAACGCCCAGATGAATGGATGACGAAGATCCCCGATTTAGAGAAACTTCCCGATAGCGCACCGCAATTTAAAAAGGGGACAAATAAACAGAAAAAAGAAGAACCCCCCGCACCCATGCAGTTAGAGCAGCATAAAAATACTGTTTTTAGCGGACTGGCGATCGCTGTTGTTCTATTGATGCTCTGGTTTTTTGCTAAAAATGGTTAAATTAGTTGACAATAAGCTTCTAATATGCTAATGCAGTTAGCTATGGCTCCTAAATGGGCGATTTCATAACCGTGGGTGTTTTGGGTGGGAAAACCTAAGCAAGCGGCCTTAGCTATATGACCGAATTTCATAGCAATGGAGGCATCGCTACCAAAACCACTAATAATGGCTAATTGTAGGGTTATTCCCGCCTTTTCAGCCGCTATTCTTAATTCTTGATTTAATTCCTCATCATAGATACCGTAACCATCCTGAGACAATAAAACAGGACTGCTGCCATCCTTAATCGGATATTCAGGAGCGAGGGGACAGATTTCTAGGGCAATTAAAGCATCTAAGCGGTTATTTGCGGTGAAAAATAAGGCTCCTAAGGCTCCCACCTCCTCCTTTGCTGAGGCAACCAGATATATATCCACCGCAGGGTTAATTATTCTGGCCGCTAATGCCAAAAGAATCGCCACGGAAGCTTTATTATCGAGGGTATAACTAGCAATGTAGTCTTTTAGTCGAAAGGGTTGTTTTCGGTGTTTTCCCACCACGACTCGACTACCGACGCGCACCCCGCAAGCGTCTAATTCTTCTGGAGTCAATTTCGTCTCTATCCATGCGGATTCCCAGGTGACGGGAGTGTTTTCCTGCTGCACTTTTTGCGGGGATTCATGGGAAATATGACGGGAACCAAAAGAGAGAATCCCCGATCTGGTTTCCCTATCACCGATAATATCTACCACTCCCTCTCCGTAAATCCAAGGAAAAGCGCCCCCGAGTCGGCGAATTTGCAGAGTACCATCGGTATTAATTGCCTTGATAATAGCACCAATTTCGTCTTTATGGCCGGTAATAGCAATTTTTTTAGTCGAATCTTGTCCTTTAATTTTGCCGATGACGTTTCCCGCTTGATCTTGCCATGTTTCTAATCCTAACTCTTGAAAGCGTTCTAGTAAAAACCGATCAATTTCCGTTTCCATTCCACTAGGAGAATGATGGAGGACAAGAGTAGCAATAGTGTCAAAGAGTTGATCAAAATCCATATTTATCTTGATTTGTGGGTGGAAAAAGAATTATAGCAATTCTTGGAACTATGAGGTACAATGGAAAGCAAATAGACAAATAATAGAACTAGCCCGCTTCCTATGAGACCCTATTCCGTAGATTTTCGCCAAAAAATTATCGATGTCTGGAAGAAAGAAAAAATTTCCATTCGAGGACTAGCCCAGAGATTTGACGTGGCTAAAAGCTTTATTCAGAAGTTATTGAAGCAACATAAAGAAACAGGAGATATCCGTCCTCGTCCACAAGGGGGAAGTCCGCCAACCAAGTTAAATAGTGAACAACTGATA
>NZ_JADBUN010000159.1:0-27001 GCF_020245625.1 Microcystis sp. M049S2
ATCATGCTATTAAAAACCGATTCAGTATAACGGTAAAGTTAGACCGTCTTCACCGATAACTTTGGCTGAGTCATAAAGCTTCGATCGTAACGCGCCCACCTTCCACTGCCTCAATCTGAAGTTTAAAGCCATACAAAAGACTCATCCCCACAAATCATACGGGCTTTCTCTGGCTGCGACTGCCAAAACGGAAGACGGCTCTATGTCCAATACGAATCAGCCAAGGTTGAGCATCAGGGACACGCTCCTAGAGATGATCGGTAGCAGTAATCGTATCGTCGGCAAGCTCAAACGCTCCAGTTTCGATGTTGATCGCCACAATTCTCCCGTGATTTCCCTCCTCCACTTGAGAACGTACCTGAGATTCATAAATCTCATTACCACGTCGAGCGAATTCTTCTTTGCTGTAGCGGGGTTGACGAACTGTCATTTGCTTGACCCTGTGGCAACTTTTGCCCTCTATTTTAACCTAAACATCGGAAATCTTCGCTAACATTCCCCAACTGGGCCCACAAGAGCGGCATCGCACTTAAACCCACAGCTTCAATACATGGGCATGGTGCGTTCCCCAAAAATCGATCGCTGGAGCAGTAGGACTTGCATTAGGGAACACACCCTACAAGATTGGCGATCGCACTATTGTATTTAGATTGTAAGACGGATTCGATGGTGGGTGCTGTTATGGTGAGTTTTAACTAGCTGCTTATGGCTGATTGTCTCAGTCAAGGGGACAATTTGCTAACTGGGAGGGCGAGTTTCTAACGTAGTAGGTTTTCTTTTCTACAATCGTATAGCACCACTCAGATTAGTCTTCTTTACTCATAAGTCAACTCCGTTGCTTATTTCTGATCGATTCTTAGGAAAGATGTATAAGCATTGCCAAACCATCCTAAAACCATGTAAAAAACATTATTGATATAGTCAGGCACTTTTTCACTTCTATAAAAAACAGCATAAATAAACATAGTTAAACCAAAAAAAACTAAGATTGTCGCTAAAATCCAATTAGTTGTTAAAATTAGCTTAGTGGTTGCTAAATCTTTAGAAGATGGACGCTTAGATGGGTTTTGAGGAGCTTCACCCAATTCTTCAAGAGGAATAGTTTCATAAGAATTAGTTTCAATCTTACCGAGAAAAGTATAGTTAAGAAAGCGCACAATCTTCTTCATCACAATTAAACCCCCATTTTTGTCTTGGTGCATTAAACACGACTTTATTCTGATTTAAAATGTCTCTACCAATGGCAGCATATTCTTTACTGGGAATTGATACGACTTCAATCTCACCCTGAAAATCTATCTGGTTTGTCGTATCAATTACTCTAAGGTATATTAGATATGTTGGCAGTTCACCAGTCTGATTATTAGCCATTCTGAATGACCTTTGTCCAAAAGGATATAAAGGACTTATCCTTGCTAACTCTTGAATAATTTCTCCAGGAACAACAGTCATTACTGCACCAGTGTCAATAATAGCTAGAATGGGACGACTAATAATAGATTTATCTGAGGTATGAGAAACTACAATCTTAGCTTCTGGACATAGTGGATATAGACCACTTGGTGATTGGAGATTACCGTATTTGTACATAGTCTTTATCCTTTATTCAAATTTGTAGAATATATCTAAAGAACTTGGTAAGTCAATCACGACATCTGCTTCGTCTGTCAGGATACTTGTCTTTTTAACAACTTTTTGAACTTTTGTAAATAATTTTAGTTGTGATTTTTCGGGATACTTCTCCCTTATGAATTTCAGCAGTTCTTGTTCATCTATAATTTCTGGAAAAACTTGCTCGCCACCTACAAAAGCAACATACTTGCTTTCGTATTTTGCCAACCACTCCCTATCTGATTGACATTTTTCGTATGCTTCAAAATTGCCATCTATATCTGTAGGTATAGATAATGTAGCACTTGTATTTTTTGCCGGTAGTTGTTCAAGTTCAAGTTTTTGTCGATCTCTTTCTAATTCTAACTTTTCTTTTTCAGGCAGTTCAATAGATATAAGTTTTTGTCGATCTCTTTCTAATTCTAACTTTTCTTTTTCAAGCAGTTCAATAAATATATTTCGATACTCATCATCACTATTCTTAATTTTATTCTGTATTTCATCAATGAGTTGCCGTAGGGATTTGATAAAATCAGCAGCAATCCTACAGGCACCTTCTTTTAATTTAGTTCCTTTCTCTTTATAAGCTACCAAGTTTTTGTCTATTTTACGCGCTTGTCTTTCATACTTAGGATATGCTGACCACATTACTACACGAATGTTTTCATCTATTGCTTTGAGTTTTGTTAAAGCATCTAAACCTTCAGCGGGATTGTTCCCAATTTTATTATCAAGAATATAAATTCCCGCTTCTTTATTTCTGGCATACGCAGCAACTTCATCACTGTTTCTTGCCATTTTGACTGTCCAGCCTAATTTCCCTTCTATAACCTCTTTGATAGCCTCCTCTGCTGCTGGGCTATCCTCCATTACTACAACTTCTTTTTTCAAGACTGCCTTGCACATAGATCGATTATCAAATATTGCTGCTGACATTTTAATTCTCCTTTTGTTGTGTTGTTACATTATGGATCAACTTTGATACCATTTGAGCGGAATATTTACAAAAAATGTGGTTCCCTTGCCAACTGTGGAGTCGTAGTATATTTTACCACCATGTTCGCGCAGGATTTCACTGACGACATACAGCCCCATGCCTGTACCTCCTTCAGATTTGCGAGTCGAAAATCCTTTTTTGAAAACTTCATCTTTGATTTCATTGGGTATGCCTGATCCATTGTCTTCAATGCTAATCTGTATATATTCTATACCATCAGATGTCACAATGAAAGTTTTGATGAAAATCTTTGCTTTTTTGGGCTTGGCTTTTTCAATAGCTTCTATCGCATTGGCAATTAAGTTATGGATGATTTGCTTAAATTTCGTTTCGTCAACCTCAATGATTGGTATGGTTTTGTCTGGTATAATTACAACTTCAATGTCTCTGGAAGCCAAATCAAAAAACTTGGCAGCCTTTCTTACTAAGTCATTAATATCGATAGCGGTAGGAACGCTAGATTCTGATTCAAATTCAGATCTTATACCTTCTATACGCCTGTCTATCCATTCTATTTGCTCACTAACAATTCGCTCTTTTTCTCTATTACTTTTGCCACTATCACTCAACAGTTTTTGTAGGTTATAAGAGATGTCAATTAATTCATTCTTATATTCGTGAAGGAAGCTCTTTAAATTAGTGTCAAATCCTTGAGCATAAACCTTATTGTGGAATTCACGCTTTTCATTTTCTAATTCTATTCTTTCTTTAGATAACTCTTCTTTGTACTGAACTATGTATATAATCGCAGCCGTCAAAAATGATATGGTCCTCAAAAATGATTTATCGCTATCAGAAAATTCATGCTTGTAGCCAGTATAAACAGAGATATTGCCAACAACATTATCTTCAATTGAAAGTGGTACACACGCATGAGATTTTAAGCTATTTTTTTCTATCCATGTTTTATTAAAATATGGTTTTTTGTAGTTTTCAATATCATTGATATACTCGGCAGTGTTGGTTTTAAATACTTGTCCTACAATGCCATCTACCACTTTTACTGGCTTATTGTCGCGTTCTCCACAAATATCATTTGTTGTAGATATTTTGACGATTTCTAATTCATTGTTTTTATTCTTGATACGCAAGATACAAACCTTATAAGGAGTCAGATCTGAAACCAGATCGTCGGCAATTGATTCTAGTATTTTTGTAAATTCATTTTGATTGAATTTATGCTCCGCTCCTAAAGATATAATTTCTTGAGTGATTTTATTATATTCTTCTAGATTTTTCCTTCTACCAAAATCTGATATGATCTTAGAAACAGTGGTGCTAATTAGCATTAACCAGGATAAATCTTCATTTTGGAATCCATTGCTGTCACTTTTATTTAACACTTCTAATGTACCAAAAGTTCTATTCAAGCCATTGAGAGGAACTGAAATACCGCACCTTAAATATCCTAAAGTATCCTGATATTCTTTGCCATACTTCATATCTGGAAAATCTCTCATAATATTATTAGAATATTGTGGTTTTCCATAAGTTGAATCCAATAAATCTAAGCCAGTAGGAGGTACTGCCTTTCCAGAAAAACTTTCGTCAGGTTTGTAAGTTTCGTCAGCCAGCCATGACGCAGGGAGAGGATTACCCTCTCTATCAACGCCATCAATACCAAAGCGTTTGAGGACACCATCCTTAGAAAAAAGAAAAATCGATGCCACTTGCACGTTTAATTTCTCGCGCACTTCTTGCAGTGCTACCTGTATGGCTTCTTCCTGACTCTTACAGCGGATGAGAGTCTTGCTGACTTGATTGAGACTGCGAAGCTGTATTAGTATCTGTTCTCTCTCCATAACCAGCGCCTCACTACTACTCTGTAAATGGCCACAATTTTAAATTCCGGATTTCGGATTGTCAGCGGTAACTTTACAAAAGTTTACGGTAGGGTTTCATACATTATAACTTCGTCCATTGCATCACATAAACCGAAGAACCTGAATTGGGGTGATGGGGTGATGGGAAGTGTCGTGAAGTGAAGGCAAAAAGACAAACAGCCTCTACAATGATAAAAGGTGAGACCTCTAGGGAATGCAAAATAATTATAATGAAGCCAAGAGACCTAATTAAAGTCTTAATTGCTGACGATCAAGAGTTAACCTGTTTAGGACTCAAGATTTTAATTTCCCAGCAGCTGCATTGTCAGGTGGTCGGAATTGCGGTTAATGGTCAACAGGCGATCGACTTGGCGAAAAGTTGTCAACCAGATGTAATTATTTTAGACGTACGGATGCCTGTCTTAGATGGACACAGCGCCGCTATTCAGATCAAACAATTCGACCCTTATGTCCGCATTATCGCCTATAGTTCCTTGCCAAAGCTTCCAATGGAAAAAAATAATCAAAGTACAGCTTTTGACCTATACTACCCTAAAGATATATCTTCCCAAGCTCTGATCAAAGCGATCGATGACTTGGGAAAATTAGCACAATCGGACAAAGATCAATTCCGTCGAGTCGGATAGTTAACTAAGTTTTTCTTGAGGAAAAGTTGCTTGAAACTCATCGAGTAATTCATCCAACTCCTCAAGAGCTTGATTAACATCCAATCTCAGGCCGCCAATGTCGGGTTTATCGCGCAATTGCAGTAAATAATCGCGTTTATTAGCCATTTGTTGCACTTTATCGATCAAGCTGGTTTTATCCATAATTCACCCTCTGGTACTGACTGCGATTATATCTCAGTCAGCCCCTATCAGTGGTTCTCCTGCAAAAATCAAAAATCTTCTCTTGGGTGAGGAGACAGAAAACCCTGAGACAGGAGGATAAAAAAAGACAAGAGACAAGCACCCTATCTATAAAAACTACAATTATGTCAAATTTATCTGATATTTTCGATATTTTAGCCCGATAGCGGCTCGATAACCTAACTTCTGTAGCAGATATACTGATAACTAATAACTGATTTTCCTATGTTCCCTGTAGATTTTCACCGCTCAGAAATAACTACCGTTGCCGATCCTATTTATCTAGAAATCTTTAAAAATCTCTATCAATTTATTGCCGAAGAAATGGGGATTACTCTCCAAAATACGGCAGCAAGTGTCAATATTAAAGAGCGCCTAGACTTCTCCTGTGCTATCTTTGATGAGGTGGGAAATTTAATCGCTAATGCTCCTCATATTCCCGTCCATTTAGGTTCTATGGCCGATAGTGTTAAAAGTTTAATTCAGGATAAAGGGGAGACGATTCGTCGGGGGAATGTTTATCTAGCTAATAATCCTTATAATGGCGGTACTCACCTGCCGGATGTCACAGTAATTAGTCCTATTTTTGATCGCCAAAATCAGGAAATATTATTTTATCTTGCCTCCCGGGGACATCAAGCTGATATCGGTGGCATTACCCCCGGTTCTATGCCTCCCCACTCTGTCCATATTAGCGAAGAAGGAATTTTATTCGATAACTTTTTGCTGGTAGCGGCGGGCAAGTTTCGGGAACAAGAATTAATTAATCACTTAACTAATAGTCCTTTTCCTGCACGCAATATCGCCCAAAATATTGCCGATTTTCAGGCACAAATAGCTGCTAATGCCAAGGGAGAAAGAGAATTACATAATATGGTTGATCGCTACGGATTAGCTATGGTTAAAGCCTATCAACAGTTTGTTCAAGATAATGCCGAATTAGCGGTGAGAAAAGCTATATCTGTCTTGAAAGATGGCGAATTTACCTATTATCTAGATAACGGTGCTGTCATCAAGGTCAGAATTACCATAGATATTGAAAATTGTCAAGCAACCATCGATTTTACTGGCACATCTAACCAGTTAAATAATAACTTTAATGCACCCCTGGCAGTGACAAGAGCGGCGGTTTTATACGTTTTTCGTACCCTTGTGGAGGAGGCAATTCCTTTAAATGCTGGCTGTTTCAAACCCCTCCATTTAATTATCCCATCTGGCTGTTTTCTTAATCCCGTTTATCCAGCGGCCGTAGTAGCTGGAAATGTGGAAACTTCCCAGGCTATAGTTAATGCTTTATACGGCGCTTTAGGCATTCAGGCAGCCAGTCAAGGAACGATGAATAATTTCACTTTTGGCAATCAAAAGTACCAATATTATGAGACTATTTGTGGCGGTTCTGGTGCGGGGGCAAATTTTGCGGGAACTGCTGCCGTACAGACCCAGATGACTAATTCCCGTCTCACCGATCCGGAAGTATTAGAAATGCGCTATCCTGTGTTAGTAGAAAGTTTTAGCATTCGCCCCGATAGTGGCGGTAAAGGACAATATTCTGGAGGTGATGGTGTAATTAGAAGAATTAAATTTCAAGAGGCTATGACCGCCAATATTTTATCGGGTAATCGCCAGATTCCCCCCTTTGGACTAGCGGGAGGAAAAGCCGGTAAAATAGGACGTAATGCCGTGGAAAGAAACGATGGAACTATCGAAGAATTGCCCGGTACTGCGACTGTAGAAATGAACCCCGGTGATATTTTTATTATTGAAACCCCCGGCGGTGGTGGCTATGGAAATTGCTGAACGATAATTTTAATTAAGTACCTAAGCAAAATTAAGTAAGTGGTTATAATTAAATTAAAGATGGATTTTAGGTTCGATCCCCCCTGCCCCCCTTGATAAGGGGGGTGCCAATCCCCCCTTAATAAGGGGGGTGTCTGACGATTTACTGATTAAATCATGACAATTATCTTAGCGATCGAAACCAGTTGCGATGAAACGGCTGTGGCTATTGTTAACCATAACCGTGTGTTGAGTAGTGTGGTTTTTTCTCAAATTGATCTCCATCGTCTCTATGGCGGTGTTGTGCCGGAAATGGCCTCCCGACAACACCTAGAAACCATTAATTTTTGTCTAGAAAAAGCTTGGCAAGAAACGGGTTTAACTTGGTCAGAAATTGATGGAATAGCCGCCACAGTTGCCCCCGGTTTAGTAGGTGCTTTAATGGTGGGAATGACGGCAGCCAAAACCCTCGCTATTGTCCACGATAAACCCTTTATCGGCATTCATCATCTCGAAGGTCATATCTATGCTTCCTATCTCGCTGAACCCGATCTTAAACCTCCTTTTTTATCTCTTTTAGTCTCTGGGGGTCATACCAGTTTAATCCATGTGCAGGCCTGCGGTAAATATCAACAATTAGGAACCACTAGAGATGATGCAGCCGGAGAAGCTTTTGATAAAGTGGCACGATTATTAAACTTAAGTTATCCCGGAGGTCCGATAATTGATCGCATGGCTAAAGATGGTAATCCCCAAGCTTTTCCCTTACCTGAAGGTAAAATATCTTTACCTTCCGGCGGTTTTCATGCCTACGATTCCAGTTTTAGCGGTTTAAAAACTGCTGTTTTGCGCTTAGTAGAGAAATTCGAGCCAGATAATTTACCCGTAGCTGATATAGCCGCTAGTTTTCAAGATACGGTAGCCAGAAGTTTAACCCGTCGGACAATCAATTGTGCCTTAGATTATGGCTTAAAAACTATCGCGATCGGGGGAGGAGTGGCGGCTAATAGTGCCTTAAGAAATCATCTGGAAACTGCCGCCAAAAATCATCATTTAACCGTCTATTTTCCGCCGCTTAAACTCTGTACCGATAACGCCGCTATGATTGCTCGTGCTGCCGTTGATCATTATGATCTTGGTCATTTTTCTGACCTTTCTATCGGTGTTCGTTCCCGTTTACCTTTAAGCGAAGTTATGCAATTATATAAGTAGGGTTTGCGGCAAAAGGTTTTCGGTGGGGGCAGGGTGTGGGGTGTAGGGTGTAGGGTGTAGGGTTTTAACTATTTTCAGCATGAAGCCCAACGCCCGATCATGTTACGCTACCGCTAACCCATCCTATAAATAATTGCGCCTCCCTACTTAATACGTCAGATTTTTAGATATCAGCCTTGAATCAGTGATCAGTGATCAGTTATCAGTTATCAGATATGAGTTTTCAGTTCACTGTTTACTGTTTACTGGACGGCTACGCCGTGCCTTTGGCAACACTGAAAAAAGCTCCCCACTCTCCTATACCTTTTAAACAGGATTTAGTCTGACCTATAGTGGCACAAGTCCACCCTACAATTGATCAAATGTTTGGCTTTTTAAATCTCAATAAACCCCCCGATTGGACTTCTCACGATTGCGTGGCCAAAGTCCGAAAAATTCTTAAGACAAAACGAGTCGGCCATGGCGGAACTTTAGACCCTATGGCTACGGGAGTCTTACCGATCGCCGTCGGATCTGCCACCCGATTACTGCCCTATTTACCCGAAAATAAGGCTTATCGGGCCAAAATCCAGTTAGGACTCAGCACCGATACCGATGATATTACGGGAAAAGCGATCGCCACTTGTCCCTGTGGCGATTTAACTTTAGAGGCAGTTAAACCCCATTTAGCGGAATTTATTGGCAATATTGCTCAGATTCCGCCGATGTATAGTGCTATTCACCAGGATGGTCGCCGTCTCTACGAATTGGCTCGCAAAGGGGAAATAATCGCAGTGGAGCCTCGTCAGGTCAAAATTGACCAAATTACGGTTTTAGGCTGGTTAGAGGGCGAATTTCCACAAATAGAGCTAGATATTGACTGTGGATCGGGGACTTATATCCGTTCCCTGGCCAGAGATTTGGGCAAGGTGTTAGCTGTGGGTGGCACTTTAGCCAGTTTAACTCGCACGGAAAGCTGTGGTTTTCAATTAGCTGATAGTATTAATCTCGAAGCTTTAATGGCTAATTCCGAGGGTTTAATTTCGCCTCGCATTGCCTTGGCACATCTAGACTGGATTTCTTTGACATCAGAGAGAGTTATCGATTGGTTTCACGGCAGAAAAATTAATCTCACCGATGCAAATGTTATGATCGGTTCTCTGGTTGCCGTGGAGTCTTTAGAAGCTCAATTTCTCGGCATTGGTGAGATAGTTGTCCGAGAAGATGAATACTACCTACAGCCTAAAATAGTTATTCAGCAATAGGGGTAATAATTAGGGTCTGCTGAAAAAGTTTTTCGTGGGGACAGGGTGTGGGGTGTGGGGTGTGGGGTGTGGGGTGTGGGGTGTGGGGAGAATAAATAAAATAATCTCCTATCTCCTGACTCCTGACGACCGACTCCTAACCCTAACAACAGTTTTTGATTTTTACAATAGGTCTAGTATAAACCCACTGATTATGATTTTTTTTGGCCACGACTTTTTTAGAAGCGACCAAAGATTTTAGACAAAGATTGAGCATAGAAACGGGACGATTTAAGCGCTCACTCAATTCTTGAACTGTGATTCCTTGGGGATAAAATTGCATAAGTTCAAAAATTTGTGCGCTAGTATTTAGTCCTTTTGTGGGACTAATAATCTTGATAGCCAAGGCTAGTAATCGGGAGAAACGACAGGCCATTAGACCCTTGTTTGTCGCTGCTTTGTTCCGATCAATCTAGCCTTTTTTTGAGAAGTTATTAGGGTTTAAAATGCTAATAAAACCTTGACGGAAATAGAGATTAATTTGTTCCCATAATCTCTTGAATAGCAGATAAAAGACGATCAATTTCCTCATCAGTGCCGATAGAAATCCGTACATAATTCTGAATGCGAGGATGTTTAAAGTATCGCACTAATATCTGACGCTCTTTGAGTTGAGTATATAACTCACTGGCACTAATTTGGGGAGGAGAAGCGAGGATAAAATTAGCTTCCGAGTCAAAAACAATAAATCCTAACTCGCGCAGAGAAGTAATTAAACGGCTGCGGGTTTGACGGACTTTTTGCCAAACTTGCTCAAAATAATTATGGTGTTTTAAAGCTGCTGTGGCTAAAGTTTGAGCGATGCGATCTAAATTATAGGAATCACGCACCTTATCCATCTGTTCGATAATTGCCCTCGAAGCAAAACCAAAACCGACTCTTAACCCCGCTAAACTATAACTTTTCGACATAGTGCGACTAATGATGACATTATCGTAACGGGAGAGAAAATCGAGATGATTGTCATCACTAAAATCCACATAAGCTTCATCAATTAATACCAATCCCGAGGCATTAGCACAGGTTGCTTCTAAATAGTTGCGATCAAGATGTTTACCGAGGGGAGGATTAGGAGAAGCCAGAAAAATTAATTTCGCTTCCGGACAAATAATCGGTCCTGCTAATGCAAATTGATCATTAGTGGGAAATTGGATAATATTTGCCCCGTGTACCCGGGCAATTGTCTCGTAAAGGGAATAGGTTAAATCTAAAAAAGCGACACTTTCGCAGGGGTTAACAAAGGTACGCAGCGCGATATTGAGGATATCATCAGACCCATTACCCGCGATAATGCGATCGGCTGTTATGCCGTATAATTCCGCCGCCGTTTGCCGTAACTCTTTGGAGATAGGATCGGGATAGAGTCGGACTTTCTCTAATTGCTCTGGCAGGTGGGCAAAAATTTCCGCCGGTGGGGGATAGGGATTCTCATTGGTGTTAAGTTTGGTAAATCCCGCGCTTTGGGGCTGTTCTCCCGGAGTGTAAGCGGGGGTTTGACGAACACAATCGCGTGTAGGTAGCATGGACTCTCTGGGGCGGCAATTTCTAGCAAGCTTTCCATTGTAACAAATCCTCGCCGATGATCGGGGGTTGAATAGATGTCAACCCCTACCGGTAAAACTAATTAGGGTTGGCTGAATAAATCTAAAAACCTTGTTGGATAATATCTTTAGGCTTTTTTGAAATCAAAGAGTGCCAGCGATTGGAGTGATTGGGGGGAAAATTCAGGGACTTTTTCCCTAAAAATTAGGTAATTGACTCCCTGAAAATGGGTAAAACCCCACACCCCACACCCCACACCCCACACCCTGCCACCAGGAAAAACTTTTCAGCAAACCCTAATTAAGGTTCTACCCAACGGCCATCGGCTTTAATTAAATTAATCAACTCGTTGACACCTTCACTCTCGGGGACGCGTTTAATTTCCTCGCGACCGCGATAAAGGGAGATATAACCGGCCTGTTTCCCCACATAACCATAGTCTGCGTCGGCCATTTCTCCCGGTCCATTGACAATACAACCCATAACGGCGATATCGAGTCCAGTCAGGTGTTGAGTCGCTGCGCGCACTTGCTGCAGGACATCTTCTAAATTAAAAAGAGTGCGACCACAGGAAGGACAGGCGACGTATTCGACCATGGTTTTCCGCAGTCCCAGGGCCTGGAGAATGCTGTAACAGACGGGAATTTCCTTTTCGGGAGCTTCCGTCAGAGAAACGCGAATCGTATCACCAATACCGTCCGCTAAGAGAGTGGCAATCCCGGCAGTGGATTTAATTCGTCCGTATTCCCCATCTCCTGCCTCAGTAACCCCCAAATGTAAGGGATAATCCATACCTAACTCGTCCATGCGCTTAACCATGAGACGATAGGCGGCCACCATCACCGGCACGCGGGAAGCTTTCAGGGAAACCACCAGATTGCGAAAATCGAGGGATTCGCAGATGCGGATAAATTCTAAAGCCGATTGTACCATTCCTTCGGGGGTGTCACCGTAGGTAAAGAGCATTCTTTCGGCCAGAGAACCGTGATTAACGCCGATTCGCATCGCTTTACCTTGATCTCGCAGAGAAATCACTAAAGGTTTCAGGGTTTCGGCAATTTTTTCGCCAATTTCATCAAATTCTGCTTGACTGTACTCGATGCGGTCGGCTTTCGGTTTCTCGAAAACGTACAAACCGGGGTTAATCCGCACTTTATCGACGTGCTTGGCCACTTCTAGGGCGATTTTCATGCCGTTGTGATGTACATCGGCTACTAACGGCACGGGTTGATAGGTGGCGAGCAGTTTTTCCCTAATTTTAGCTAAAGCGGTGGCGTGGGACAGACTCGGCACGGTGACACGGACAATTTCACAACCGATTTCATGGAGGCGACGGATACCGGCCACGGAACCATCTATATCAAGGGTATCCTCGTTAATCATCGACTGCACGACCACGGGATGACCACCACCGATGGTAACGCTACCTACCCGGACGGGACGGGTTTTGCGTCGGTGAATCGTGGTGTCGAATTCGGAGGCAGTTGCAGGGGGGTTGAGCGTCGATTCCAAGGTTTGCATAGGACTATCACCAACAATCACTCTCCCTATTCTCTCAAAGAACAGGAACAGATTCTAGCCACTCTAATAAAATTGGGTTAAAACGGTCAGGACATTCATCCTGTAAACAATGACCGGCCCGGTCAAATTCTACATATTTAATCCTAGGATTAAGGGAGACAAAACCCGGAGCTAACTGGACGGGAACCATGCGATCTTGCCTGCCCCAACATAATAAAATCGGGATTTCTAAGCGTGGTAAAATTAACTTTGCCGGTGGACAATATTCGGGATGATTGACAGCTTGTGCCAGGGAAATAAAGGCCTCGGCTGCCCCCTCATCTAGGGTTGGGGCGGCGATAATTTGTACTAATTCGTCGCTAACTGCTTTCTTGTCTTCGTAGGCGATTCCTGTCCATTTTTTCAAGACTTGCGGACGACGCAGATAGTAAAATATCGGTTTTAATAGCCAAGGAGAAGTGAAAAAGTTTTCGATGGGAGTGACGATATTTAATAACCAATTGGCGATCATTTCCCGCCGACGGCTGACATCGGGTAAACTGAGCATAACTAATCCGGCTAACATTTCTGGGTATTTACCCGCTAGGGCCATACAAACTAAAGAACCGATCGAATTTCCCACTAATACCACCGGTCTATTGATAAAAGTTTGCCAGAAATCGTGTATTTGTTCCACCCAGAGATTAACGGTATAGGGAACCTGCACTTTGCGCGAACCACCGAAACCTAATAAATCTACCGCGTAAACTCGATGATTTTGGCTGAGAATAGGAATATTATGGCGCCAATGTTCGATCGCCGCTCCAAATCCGTGCAGTAAAATTAAAGGGGGATTATCGGCATCTTGGCGGTTTTTTGCTGGCATAAAACTATAACGAATTTGCCAACCGCGCCACACCCAATCCCGTTGATAACCGATGCGTTCTGTCCAAGCTGGTGAAGTTGTCACTTAAGTCAAACAATTAAGAGGGTTTCAGGAAATATTACTCTAGTTTGATTATACTGGTTTCCCCGTCCCTAACCGGCAGCCGAATAACATTTTTGTACTACTTTTCCCAAATATATTTAGGGTTTGCTGAATAAATCTAAAAACCTTGTTGGGTAAGACTTTTAGACTTTTTGTCAATCAAAAAGTACCAGGCATGGGAGTGATCAGGGGGAAAATTCAGGTACTTTTTCCCTGAAAATTAGGTAATTGGCCACTTCAAAACCGGTAAAACCCCACACCCCACACCCCACACCCCACACCCTGCCACCACCGAAAAACTTTTTCAGCAGACCCTATTTAAATCTAGGGTTGATCTAGCCTATGCTAAAAAGAGGGGGATTAAAATCGCTCCTAGACTTTAATTGCAAATTTAGGATACTGCACAGATGGGCAATCTATTTGATGATGTCAGTCGCTTTCTTGAAACCCAACTGGAAGAATTTCTCAGAAGTCATCCCCAATTAGAATTACAGGCGCTGGTGGAACAACTGCGCGAACAGGAGCGCGATACTGCTAAACTGATTACCGCCCTAGAAAATGAGCGTCAACGTCTCGAACAGCAAATTTTGGCCACTGCCCAAGATATCCAAACTTGGCACGCTAGAATCGATAAGGCTAAGGCTGCTGGACGGCAGGACTTGGTTAAGGCTGCCAGTGAACGCGAGGCGGCCCTCTTCCGTGAGGGTAATCAACTTTGGGGACGGATGGAAGGAGTGAAAAAACGTCTGAGTCAATCCCAAGAGTTACTGCAACAAGTCCAACAACGTCGTCAAGAAGTGCAAATTAAAGCCGAAAAAGCCCCTAAAAATCAGTCGCGTGACTGGGAAACCACTTTTTGGGATCAACCCCAAGAATCGGACTATCAGCGCTCGAACTACGATAATCTCGATCTAAAATTTAAAGAATGGGAAATGGAAGAAGAATTGAAAAAATTAAAGCGAGAAATGGGACGATAATTACTGTTATTAGGAAATAGGGGAGATGGGGAGATAGGGAAGTGGGGTAATTTCAAATAAAACCCCAACACCCTAAAACCCTAAAACCCTAAAACCCCAAAACCCAAAACCTATAAATCCCCCAGAATTGTTCCTCTTAGAAAACGATGGCATCTCAAGCACAAAATCCTGAAAATCAACCCTCCTCTACCCTCGAAGAAATCCGGGCCGCTCGTTTAGAAAAAGTGGCAGGATTGCAAAAAGCTGGCTTAAATCCCTACGCTTACCAGTGGAAATCTACCGCTCATGCTCAACAATTACAAGAGCAGTACGCTGACTTAGCACCGGGAGAAGAAATTAGCACAGAAGTAGCCATTGCTGGTCGGATTATTGCCCGAAGAATTATGGGTAAACTAGCCTTTTTTAACCTGCAAGATGAAACGGGAACGATTCAATTATACCTCGATAAAAAACGCATTAGTGAAACCATGGCCGCTGTGCCGAATGCCTTTAACACGGTGATTAAACTAACCGATACAGGCGATATTTTAGGAGCAAAAGGCACAATTAAACGCACAGAACGCGGGGAATTATCTATCTATGTAAACGAGTACGAAATTCTCACCAAATCCCTATTACCTCTCCCAGATAAATGGCACGGTTTAACCGATGTAGAAAAACGTTATCGACAAAGATATGTGGATTTAATTGTTAATCCCGAAGTGCGACAAACTTTTCGCCGTCGCGCCCAAATTACCGCTGCTATTCGCCAATATTTGGACCGAGAAGGTTTTATTGAAATTGAAACTCCCGTGCTACAAAGTGAAGCGGGAGGAGCCGATGCTAGACCGTTTATCACCTATCATAATACGCTGGAGATGGAGTTATATCTCCGCATTGCCACCGAATTACATCTAAAAAGATTAATAGTGGGTGGTTTTGAAAAAGTCTTCGAGTTAGGCAGAATTTTTCGCAATGAAGGGGTTTCTACTAAACATAACCCCGAGTTTACTTCCATCGAAATCTATCAGGCCTACGCTGATTATTATGACATGATGGAGTTAACCGAAAACATTATTGTTAATGCGGCACAAGATGTTTTAGGTACGCTGAAAATCACCTATCAAGACAGGGAAATTGACCTAACTCCCCCTTGGCGACGAGTGACTATGCACGAATTAGTCCAAGAAATAACTGGGGTTGACTTTAATAGTTTTGAGGATTTCGAGTCGGCTCGTATTGCCGCAGAAAATGCTGGCATTGGCGTTCCAGAGGACTGTAAAACCATCGGTAAGCTCTTAAATGAAGCTTTTGAACAAAAAGTCGAAGAAACCCTAATACAGCCCACTTTTGTGCTAGATTTTCCCGTGGAAATTTCCCCTTTAGCTAAACCCCATCGCTCAAAAACTGACCTCGTAGAAAGATTTGAATTATATGTGGTTGGACGGGAATTAGCTAATAGTTTTTCTGAGTTAACCGATCCCATCGATCAACGGCAAAGATTGGAAGCACAGGCACTCAAAAAAGCGGACGGAGATTTGGAGGCCCAAGGCGTTGATGAGGACTTTTTAACCGCTTTAGAATACGGAATGCCCCCCACGGGAGGCTTAGGAATTGGCATCGATCGCCTGATCATGTTATTAACCGATTCTGCCAGTATTCGCGATGTGATTGCTTTCCCCTTATTAAAAAGCCAAAGTACGGCGATTAAATCTTTTGACTACGATCAGGACAAAAAAATTCTGAAAGTGGAATTTAATCACGGTGGTATCTATCTTTATCATGATCTACCTTTGGCAGTATATAAAGACTTTCAGGCTGCACCATCGAAAGGACAGTTTTTTGTCGGACAAATTCGCGATAAATACAGTTTTGACAAGGAATTGTAAAAGTTAGGGTCACTTCAGTTATCAGTTATCAGTTATCAGTTATCAGTTATCAGTTATCAGTTATCAGTTATCAGTTATCAGTTATCAGTTATCATTCATGATCCCTTTTTACCTTTGACTTCCTGCCAAGTGTTACCAACTCCCTGTAAAACCCCGCGAACTACTAAACCAATACCGCGACCGATAACTTGGATAAGAATATAGACTACTCCCTTACCCACCACCCGAAAAAAAGCGCGTAAACGAGGAGATAAAGAGTCTCTTAATTCTAAGGCGATCGAAACTAACCAGGGTATGCCTGTTAAACTATTTAATTCTTCCTGTCGAGGGGAATAAATGGCTAAAGATTTGATTTGTCCCTCGCTATAGTGAAATAATTGATATTGACTTTCAAAGATATCTTTGGGCTCTTGCCAGTATTGTTGCCGTCGATATTTCCAAGATAATTCATTCCGGATTTTAGCTAATTTTCTGGCGATGAGAAATTCTGACTGGTAAAGTTTTTGTTTGATTCTTTCCGATTCCGAGAAGTTATTGAGAATAATTACTGTCACTGCATTGGCAATATTATGAATGAGATTTTGCAGGAGAATTTCGGCTCTGGCGATGGTTTCAGGAGCATTAGCTCGGTATTCTACTCCGTCAATAGTTAAACTATTTTCGTACACTAAATAGAAAAATAAGTCAAGAGCAAAAGGAATTTTATTGAGGATTTCTGTTTGAATTGCCTCTCTTTCTTCCAGAATAATTTCGTTAAGTCTGCCTTTACTAATTTCGTCATAAACCGAGGCATTAATTTCTAAAAATTTACGGGTAACTTTCTCCCAGATATCGTAAATAATCAGATTTAAGCGACTGGTTAATTCCCCGCTACTAATCTGTAAATATCTCATCTCATCGACATTTTTCCGAATTTCATCGAGAACTAAATACAATAATTCCCGTTGCCGATTATCCTGTAAAACATCGATTTCAAAACTAATCTTTGTTCTATTAATTAAAGGCGATCGAATAACTGCTAAAGTGGACTCAAAAACCGCCGAAACACAGAGGGGACGCTCGCGGCTTAAAATTGGTAATTCCCGATCGATATTGTTAATTATTATCGGAGGTGTCGCTGAAGCTGAATTGTAAGAGCTACCTTCCAGGGGAATTAGTTTTCTCACTAGCCATAGGGCCGCTAAAAGTTCTCGTTTTCTCCCCTGCCAATAAAAGCGATCAAAGCCAGATAAAGACTGTTGATTGAGATGGAGATCAATTAAATGTAATTCACTTTCGATGCGATTTAATCCCGTTCTTCCGGCAGCAATTAACCAATGGCTAGGAGCTAAACTTGGACGGGTAGCAATGGTGAGAGCAGAAGGGGCAACATCGTGGGTTTCATCCCGGGAAATTTGCCCTAAAATAGTGATAAATTGCTCTAGGTTTGTGCCTTTGGGAATATAACCAGCGATGCCTAATTCTCTGGCGATTAGTTGCTGTCGGGAATCGAGAGGAAAGGTTAATAAAACAATTTTACTTTCGGGATAGCGAGAGTGGAGAATTTCACAGTAAGACCAATCAAAGAGAGGATCGATAATAATAATTTCGGGGGAGGGATTCAGAGTCAAAGCGAAAATTGTTTCTAAATCCCCTTCGGTGACGATACTAATATTTTCTATCCGCGACAAGGCCTGCACCAGACCCAAGCGGAAAATCGGGTCATTATCGATGATAATTAAGGTGAGAGGGCGATCGATCACAAGAGTTGCAGCCTGTCAACGGATACTATTCACAGGGTCAATTATACAGTTATCTGGCTCATTTGTTTTGTTTATAGCCATAGAAATCGATGCGATAATCGGTAATTTTTACCCCCGTCGATGCCTCGACCTGTTTAATTAATTCCGGGGGAAGTTCGATATGCACATCGATAATTTGTTGACTGTCCAGACAATTGACGTGACTGTGGGAGTCGCTGATGTTGCCGTAGAGTCTGCCGTCCCAGCGTTCCACAGATTCGATAATGCCTTGACCCGATAGAGCCTCTAGGTTTTGGTACACTGAGGTATGACCGATGTTTTTTCCTTGCAGATTGAGACGATCATAAATTTCTCGCGCTGATAGGTGTTCCTGCGCTTGCCACAGCAATTCTAAAATATAGCGACGCTGACGACTAACCCGCATTCCTAAAGTTTGACACCTTTCGATCGCATCTTCTAAACACCGGATCGGTTTTTGTTTTACCTCCAAATTGTCCATAGTTGTATCCGTTGACCTCCGCCCTAGTACATAGTCATTACCAGTTTAGCTTAGTCTTTCGATCGATGTCCACATTGCCCCAGTTTTCAGCCCCTCTCAGAGCAGTTATCTCAATGGTGAGATAGGAAATTTTCGTTGTCGGAAGACAGGAGCAGCAAGAAAGCGCCTGACCATTTGTACTAAAATTCTTAGCCTGCATAATTCTGGCTTTAAGTCAATAGCCTTTACAAAACTTCAAAAATTGCAACATAAAAAAATTTCATCACTGGCGGCTTTTTTTGGGCAAGAGAATCGATATAGTCCCCTGATTGCCTTGGTTTTCCGTTGATTTAAGGTTTAATGCTTAAACTAAGCCAACAGCATACCACGATAAACCATATTATTAAATGTAGGCAACCCCGATTTACAGCTAAATTTTGGCAAATTCTGGGAAAATCAAAATCTTGTAACTTACTTGTTACATTTAACTAATCGCCCCAAATATTTAAATATTTTAATTATTTACCTTAAATTTATAATTTTTACTTATTCTTGAAAGCTGATTAACTAGGGTTTGCTGAAAAAGTTTTTCGTGGGGGTAGGGTGTGGGGTGTGGGGTTTTACCCATTTTCAGGTGGTCAATTACCTAATTTTCAGAGAAAAAGTAACTGAATTTTTCCCCGATCACTCCAATGGTCGGCACTTTTTGGGGGGAAAAAGTCTAAAAACCTTATCCAACAAGGTTTTTAGATTTATTCAGCAAACCCTAACTAGGGTTGGGCAAAAAAGCTTGTAAGCTCTATTTAAAGTCAGTCGAATCGCTTAGTATCGGGAAACAGATGTGACTTGTATAGCTTCCCAGTTTTTGAGATTTGAAGACTTTTTAGAAGCATTTTGAAAGCGTCTTAGCCGATGGATTAAATATGAATTATCAGCCATAGAAATCTTCGTCAAGAATCTGTTCTAAGGAAAAAGGGCAGTCTAAGGGATATGCTTCCTCTGGAGGAATCGCAATTCCAAAGTCAGCCAATTTACTTTCCTTGATGGCAATTTTGCGACCTTTAGGATAGGTTTTATCGATGGCGATTGCTAGATGAGATTTCAAAGAAGGGGTGTTTTCTAGTAAGGCGACAACTCGTTCCCTGTGTTCGACAATGGAGCTATACCAGCTAGATTTCATGCTTTCAGGGGCGGAGGATTGTACTTTTAATTTCAGTAAATGAGCCAGCAAAATCATTAAATTTCCTTCCAAGGCATTTTTATCTGATTTACCCAATTCTTTCAACTCCTCAACCAAATGAGATAGATCTAATGCCTGAAAATCTCCTTGTTCTAACTGACCTATTGTTGTTATCAGCCATAATTGAAAATCTTGTTCATAGAGTTCTGATTTAGTTATCATGATGTCTTCGATAATAGTTAATATAGATTGAATTATACTCTATTTTGCAGATTTCGGATGTTGCAATCGGTAAATGTTAAGTTTTACTACAGGATTTAACATCTGCGCCTATGCCCTATTCCCTTATCCTTAGGATAAGCGGTTAAAATACATCTTAGCTTAAGGACTAGAGAATATTATGAGACTAGAAAGAGAAGATTTTGATTGGGCGGTACAACAAAACCTAATTACTGCCAGCCAAGCTGAAAATTTATGGACGGCTTTTTTATCCCGTTATCCCCAAGAAGATGAAGTTAATCGCCCTCGCTTTAATTTTGCTAATGTAGCCTATTATTTTGGGGCATTAATTGTTATCTCTGCCCTGGGGTGGTTTATGAACGAAGCTTGGGAGAGTTTCGGTGGTGCAGGACTATTTTTTATCGCCCTGTTTTATGCAATTTGTTTTATTTTTGCGGGGAAAAATCTCTATTTTCAGCAAAATCTCAAAATCCCCGGCGGCCTTTTATTTACCATGGCAGTGGCAATGACTCCCTTAGCAATCTATGGTTTACAACGCTGGACAGGATACTGGCAAGCCGGAGATCCGGGCATCTATCGAGATTTCCATACATGGATTAAAGGCAGTTGGTTTTTAATGGAATTAGGCACGATTATCGCGGGATTAATAACTTTGAGATTTGTTAAATTTCCTTTTTTAACTGCACCGATCGCCTTTAGTCTGTGGTATATGTCAATGGACTTAACTCCTTTACTATTTGGAGAGAACGAATATACATGGAGACTGCGACTGTGGGTATCCTTTTGGTTTGGAATTGCCTGTTTGATAACTGCCTATTTAATTGATGTACGTCAGCGTCGTAGTCGGGGTGATTTTGCTTTTTGGCTGTACTTATTCGGATTAATTATGTTTTGGTTTAGTTTATCTCTCCTCATCGATGATAATGAAGCGCAACGATTTTTGTACTGTCTAATTAACTTGGGATTGATGTTATTATCCGTCCTGCTAAAAAGAAGATTATTTGTGGTTTTCGGAGGTGTCGGAGTATTTGCCTATCTTTCCTATCTCTCCTATCGTATCTTTGCCGATTCAATTTTCTTTCCCTTTGCCCTAACCGTCCTAGGACTTGGTATTATCTATATGGGAATTTTGTACCAGCGTCATTACCCAACCCTAGCTAGATTTATTGAAAGTTATATCCCTCTCGAATGGCGCAATTTATTCCCCAAAGATCGATAATTAGGAGAAATGGGGATATGGGGAGATGGGGAGATTCAACTAAAAAACCCCAAAACCCCAAAACCCCAAAACCCAACACCATCTTTTTTACTTTTATGAAAATACTTATCGTTGATGATGAAAAAGAATTAACCGAACCCTTAGAACAAATTCTTGCTCAAGAAGGCTATGAAGTTGATATTGCTGATAATGGTCGGACGGGTTTAGAATTGGCACAAGAGAATAATTATGACCTCTTAATTCTCGATTGGATGTTACCCCAGCAATCCGGATTACAAATCTGTCAATATTTACGCAATCAAGGGGACACCACTCCCGTTTTATTTCTAACCGCTAAGGATACCATAGATGATCGAGTGGCGGGATTAGATGCCGGTGCCGATGATTATTTAGTCAAACCCTTTCAACTGCGAGAATTATTAGCGAGAGTCCGTGCTTTATTGCGTCGTTCTCCCAATTTTGAAGCTAGTAATAGCAGTAAACTAAAATGTGCTGATTTAGAACTCGATAGCGAAAATCAAGTGGCCTATCGTCACGGTCGCACGATCAGTTTATCAGCAAAAGAAATACAACTATTAACTTTATTTATGACCCATCCGGGGCAACTTCTCACCCATGAACAAATTTATCAGCATCTCTGGTCAGAAGGGGAGCAACCTAATAGTAATGTGGTTCCTGCCCTGATGCGTTTGCTGCGTCGTAAAATCGAAGCGGCTGGGGAAACACCTCTAATTAATACTGTCTATGGGAAGGGCTACCGTTTCGGGGAAAATTAGGGAATGCTGAAAGATAATGAGAATAAGTAACTGGTTATAATTAAATTAAAAATGGATTTTAGGTTCGATCCCCCCTGCCCCCCTTAATAAGGGGGGTGCCGATAGGCGGGGGGATCCCCCCTTAATCCCCCCTTAATAAGGGGGGTGTCTGATAATTTTTAACGCCTACCTACTTAGCAACTGATTACTGATTACTGATTACTGATATATGTTATCCTGCCTACAAATTCAAAATTTTACCCTCATCGATCGCTTAGAATTAACTTTCGGGAACGGATTAAATGTACTGACCGGTGAGACGGGGGCAGGAAAATCGATTATATTAGATGCGATCGATATTGTTCTCGGTGGTAAAGTCAATCATCGCGTCATCCGTCAGGGAAGCCAACAATCAACCCTAGAAGCGACTTTTTCTCTAACTCCAGAATTAATTGCTTGGCTAGAAAGTCAGGAAATTGACCCATTAGAAGATAATAGTCTGACCATCAGCCGGGAATTAGTGATTACTAATAATTCCTTGCGTTCTCGTTCTCGCATTAACGGAGTCGTCGCTAATCGCCAACAAATGGCGCAAATAAGAGATTTTTTGGTAGAAATCACCGCCCAAGGTCAAACAGTTCAGTTAATGGACGCTAATCGACAGAGGGAATTATTAGATCTCTACGGGGGTGAATCGCTGCTGCGGCAGCGGGAAAAAGTAGCCACAGCCTACGTTAACTGGCAAGAAAGCAAGAATAGTTTAAACAATAGGTTGCAATCGGAACAAAATCGCCTACAAAGATTAGATTTACTAGAATATCAACTAAAAGAACTAGAATCAGTTAATTTAACCGCTGCTGACGAGTTGGAACAGTTGGAACAGGAAAGAAACCGACTCTCCCACGGTGTCGATTTGCAAAATTCCAGCTATCAAGTCTATCAACTACTCTACCAAAACGATCGCGATCAACCCGCCGTCGCCGATTTGTTAGGAAAAGCTGAAAATATCTTGACAAATATGATGGTTTATGATAATAGTTTAGAGCCAATTTTAGAGATGGTGCGATCGGCATTAAATCAGGTGGTGGAAGCGGGACAGGAAATCAACGTTTATGGGGATAGTCTAGAGGCAGATCCCGAGAGGTTGAACGAGATAGAAGAGAGAATCGTCCAACTTAAGCGCATTTGTCGCAAGTATGGCCCAAGTTTAGCCGAAGCACTCGATTATTATCAGAAATTACAGCAGGAATTAGCGGAGTTGACGGGAGAAGGACAATCGATTGAAGAATTAGAAAAAATTTGTCAGCAACAGGAAAACATCTATCGAGAAACTAGCACCCAGTTGACCTTTTTGCGACAAGAAACCGCTAGTCAACTAGAAAAACAATTGGTACAGGAATTAAAACCTTTAGCCATGGAAAAGGTGATTTTTGTCTGTCGGATTGCTCCGGGTAATCCTAGCAGTCTGGGAGTCGATCAAGTGGGATTTTATTTTAGTCCCAATCCGGGGGAAAAAATCCAACCTTTATCCAGTACCGCTTCCGGAGGAGAAATGAGTCGTTTTCTCCTAGCGTTAAAGTCCTGTTTTTCCCAATCCCAATCGGCAGCAGCCACCCTAATTTTTGACGAAATCGATGCGGGAGTATCGGGAAAAGTTGCCCAGGCAATTGCCGATAAATTAGATCAATTAGGTCAAAAATATCAAGTTTTATGCGTTACCCATCAACCCTTAGTGGCTGCT
The DNA here is from genome assembly GCF_020245625.1 of Microcystis sp. M049S2. NCBI lineage: Bacteria > Bacillati > Cyanobacteriota > Cyanophyceae > Chroococcales > Microcystaceae > Microcystis > Microcystis sp. M049S2. The sequence continues at coordinate 23,802 of NZ_JADBUN010000159.1, forward strand.
TTAGCTGATCACCATTTTCGAGTTTATAAACAAATGATTGCCGAAGATAATCCCACTAATCTCTCGGAAATTCGCACGGTTGTCCGGGTTACTTCTCTCGATAATCGTCAGACGAGAAGGGAAGAATTGGCACAATTAACCGGGGGAAATTCGGCAGCGGATGCCCTCGCTTTTGCCGAGTCTTTATTGGAGAAAGCGGCTGCAAAAAAACCGCAGGATTTAACCTTGAAATTGAGTGATTAACCAACGTCCCACCTGACTTTGATCTCTGGTGCGTGCCTGTTGTAAAGCTGACTCTAAAACCGCAAGTTTTAAATTAGGTAAAACCTTTGATATATCAATTCTTTTACTACCTTGATCGATTATTTCAAAAGCGAATATTTGGGGATCATCTACCTTAACAATCCAGTATTCACTAACCCCTAATTCTTCATAGAGTAAGCGTTTATTACCTAAGTCATCATTAAGGGTAGATTTTGAGATTTCAATGACTAAGTCTGGTGGGGGATACTGATTTAAATCAATAATCGAAGTACCGTAGGAAATTAGATTAGCTTTGTCTGCAAAATAATAAGATATATCCGGTTGGACTTCTCGATAACCAGACCTGCGAAAACTGCAATTATCTTTGGCACTAAAGGCCAGATTTTTTAGGGTAGCATAGAGACTAACAGCGAAGATCAAAATAGCATGATCGCTGGCATGATCGTTACCAATAGGAGTCATTTCTAATCGATAATAGCCATTGTAATAATAACTTTTTCCTTTATTTTCTGGGAAGTTTTTAATTGCTTCTAAGTATTCTTCCCAACTAGCTTTAATCCATAAATCTGTCGAGATAATAGTTTCTAGCTGTTGCATAATCTTAGCCTCGATTTTATGGAGTTAACCTTGAAATTGAGTGATTAACCAACGTCCCACCTGACTTTGATCTCTGGTGCGTGCCTGTTGTAAAGCTGACTCTAAAACCGCAAGTCTTAAATTAGGTAAAACCTTTGATATATCAATTCTTTTGCTACCTCGATCAATTATTTCAAAAGCGAATATTTGAGGATCATCTACCTTAACACTCCAATATTCACTAACTCCCAATTCTTCATAGAGTAAGCGTTTATTACCTAAGTCATCATTGAGGGTAGATTTTGAGATTTCAATGACTAAATCTGGTGGAGGATACTGATTTAAATCAATAATCGAAGTCCCATTTGGTATCAGATTCGCTTTCTCTCCTAGATAGTAAGATATATCTGGCTGCACTTCTCTAATTCCTCTTTTACGATAAGAACAAGTGGGGAGTCCTTGAAAAGGAATTTCTTTGAGGATAGCGTAGAGACTCACCCCCAAAAAGACAACATGATGATCTCTAGCGTGTTCAAATCCAATAGGAGTCATTTCTAATCGATAATAGCCATTGTAATAATAACTTTTTCCTTTATTTTCTGGGAAGTTGTTAATTGCTGCTAAGTATTCTTCCCAACTAGCTTTAATCCATCGTTCAGTTATCCCCCTAGTTTCTAGCTGTTGCATAGTTATCCTATCCCGCTTTGAACTTTTTCTGTAATTATAGCAATTATTGATCAAATCAGAACCAGGGAACTGAGCAAGTATAATGATAGGATAGATTAATTTAGTAAAAATTAGCCCAATTATGACCACAACTTATGATTATATAATTATCGGTGGTGGTATCACCGGTTCCGCCTTAAGCTACGAACTAGCCAACCTAGGCAGTCGAGTCCTCTTATTAGAAAAAGAAACCCATCCCCTCAACGCCACTTTCTACAGTTACGGGGGTTTAGCCTATTGGTCGGCCACCACAGAAATCCAGAGAAAATTATATCAAGAAGGTCGAGAAATTCAGCGCAATTTATCGCAGGAATTGGGCATAGATAACGAATACCGGGACATAGAGCTAATTCTCACCGTGAACCCCGAAGATGATCCGGTCACAGTGGCCGAAAAATTTGCTATCTTTGCTATTACTCCCGAAATTCTCGATCCGCAAGCAGCGATCGCTTTAGAACCCCTATTAAATCCCGCAGCTATCTCCGGAGTTTTACGACTGCCCCACGGTCACATTGACGCCGAAAAAACTAATCTTGCCTATCAACAAGCTTTTCTGCGTCTAGGAGGCAAGATTATTCGGGAAGCTGTCATCGAATTAATTGAAACTGCATCGAGAATTACCGGCGTAAAAACTCCTAAAAATAATTATTCTGCTGGGGAAACTATCGTCTGTGCGGGGGGATTAACCCGGTCTTTACTGCAAAAATCCGGTATTGCTGCTCCCGTCTATTTTACCCATGCCCAGGTGATCAAAATTCCCCCCACTGAGATCAAATTAAACACCCTAGTTATGCCCGCAATTCCTGCTAGATTGCTATTAGAGCAAAAAATCACCCAACTAGAAAAGCAGGGCATTTGGCAGAGAGAAACCCCAGAAATAATTGCCAGTGTTTTAGAAACGGGGGCGGTACAATTCCGGGATCAAAGCCTTTATCTAGGGCAAATTAGCGCCATTATCACCGATCCTGGCGCGATTTTAAACCCTGTGGCGGGGGAAAAAGCAATCCGCACCGCCGTGGGGACATTGCTGCCCTCTTTAGCCGCTCTCCCCGGCAGCTGTCATCATTGCCTAGTGGCCTTTGCCCCCTCGGGACGGCCTCTAGTGGGAGCGATCGCCGACAAACTGGGATTGCAGGTATTTTCTGGCTTTACCAGTACACTTGTATCGGCTCCGCCCCTGGCCCGACGTTTTGCGCGTCATCTGCTGGGGGAAAATGACGAGATAATTAGGGTTTGCTGAAAAAGTTTTTCGTGGGGACAGGGTGTGGGGTGTGGGGTGTGGGGTGTAGGTTTTTACCCATTCATCTGGTAAATTACCTAATTTTCAGGGAAAAAGTCCAGGGATTTTCCCCCCGATCCCTCCCAGATCTGGGACTTTTTGATTGACCAAAAGTCTAAAAGTCTTACCCAACAAGGTTTTTAGATTTATTTAGCAAACCCTAATTGCTAATTGACAAAAGTCAAGAGAGAAATTAACTGATGGTTGCCATTAATCCTAACCTGCATTATTCATGAAGACTTTGGAAAATCCTCGAAAGCCTTGGCAAGAAGTTCATCTAGCGATCTGGCTGAAAAACAGTCTGTTTTTTGAGATGTCCTCACAATCAGGTTTTTGCCAGTTGGTGAATAATGCA
>NZ_JADBUN010000016.1:0-7730 GCF_020245625.1 Microcystis sp. M049S2
GTGTGCGTGTTGTCTGGAACGATACTTTAGCTTACTGTCAAGAACTGTATCGACAAGGAGAGAAAAAGCCGAAATATACAGAGTTGTCTAGAAGACTAACTCAGATAAAAAAAACAGAAAAAAAACAGTGGTTGACTGAAGTTTCTTCTATTCTTTTACAACAGTCTTTGAGAGACTTAGAGACTGCTTACTCTAGCTTTTTTGCATCTTATAAGGTAGAAAAGAAGGGAAAGAAAGTAAAACCTCCTAAGTTTAAAAAACGTAAATCTAAACAATCAGCAAGATTTACTAATAATAGTTTTACCGTTCATCAATACCACGTTACTTTAGCGAAAATCGGTGATTTAAAAATAGTTTGGAGTCGTCCATTACCCTCCAAACCTTCTAGCGTTACCGTGATTAAAGATGCAGCGGATCGATACTTTCTTAGTTTCGTTGAGATTCGTCCCGAAACTTTACCAAATAACGAGCAAACTGTAGGGATCGATCCAGGGATTGCTACCTTTGCGACTCTTTCAACAGGGGAAAAGATAGAAGCACCAAAACCGTTAAAGAAACGATTGAAACGACTAAGAAAGGCACAGAGAAACTTTTCTAGAAAACAAAAAGGAAGTAACCGACGGGAAAAAGCGAGAAAACGAGTAGCTAAAATCCACGCAAAGATTAAAGACACTCGGACTGATTTCTTGCATAAACTATCCCCTAGAGTTGTTCGTGAAAAACAAACGATAGTTTTAGAGGATTTAAACACATCAGGAATGGTTAAAAATCGCAAGTTATCCCGTGCCATATCAGACTTAGGATGGCGTTCTTTTCGAGATATGCTATCGGCAAAATCTGATAAATATGGGCGTGATTTTCTGATAATTTCTCGATGGGAGTCAACGTCTCAGCGATGTTCCTGTTGTGGAAATATTGGCGGGAAAAAGCGGCAAAATTACGAGAATTAGGCATCAACCCCCAGACAATTTAGCCGGTTAAAATTTGCAAACAGCGATCGATAACCCCTTGAGTTACAATTATCTTGATTTGACTGGACAGACTTGAATGCAACTCACTCCCGAACAATACAAAGAAAAAATGCAGCGCCGCAAGGCAATCCAAGAGGAACGTTTAGCGGAAAAAATCGCTGAAAAAGGTTTAATTATCGTTAATACTGGCGATGGCAAGGGAAAAACCACGGCAGCCCTCGGTATGGTTTTACGTTCCCTCGGTCATGGTTACAAAGTGGCGGTGGTACAATTTATCAAAGGTGCTTGGGAACCTGCCGAACAAAAGATTTTTAGTGTTTGGGGGGAACAAATCGAGTTTTATGCTATGGGGGAAGGTTTCACCTGGGAAACCCAAGATAGAGAAAGAGATATAGAGAAAGCCCAAGAAGCATGGCAAAAAGCCCTAACTTTTCTCGAAAATCCCCAATATCAATTAATTTTACTCGATGAGATCAATATCGCCCTTAAATTCGGTTATCTGGATATTCAGGAAGTTATCGCTGGTTTAGCCCGAAAACCCGCTAATTCTCACGTTATTCTCACTGGTAGAGGAGCTTTACCCGAATTAATCGATATAGCGGATTTAGTCACGGAAATGAAGTTAATTAAACATCCCTTTCGTCAACAGGGAGTGAAAGCGCAACCCGGCATCGAATTTTAATTAGGGTTTGCGGCAAAAAGTTTTTCGTGGGGGCAGGGTGTGGGGTGTGGGGTGTGGGGTGTAGGGTTTTACCGATTTTGAGGTAGTCAGTTACCTAATTTTCAGGGAAAAAGTATCTGAATTTTACCCCCGATCCCTCCAATGGTCGGCACTTTTTGAGGGAAAAAAAGTCTAAAAGCCTTATCCAACAAGGTTTTTAGATTTATTCAGCAAGCCCTAATTAACTACTGCTTAAGCGTTGTACCGTCTCTCCTGACAATAATCGATGAGTTTCGGCGAGAAGATAAGGAATTTTATCAGCGTGGGGACTAGCGGCTAAACAGGCAGTTAAATCGAGTTTTTCCACCTCTTTTGCCTGTTGACCGGGGAACCAATGACCCCCATTTCCCAAGAGATTGTATCTGGCCTTGGCAAAGTCGATCATATCGTAGGCGATAGCGAGATTGCGTAACCAGAGGATAGAAGGAATATTGATGTGATTCGGGGTATTTTCCCAGGTAGGTAAACCCACAGACCAAGTTTTTGCCCAATTATTGCCTAAACAGTTGATCATCTCCCCTTGCAATCTCTCGATAATTGCCGGTAAAATCTCCTCGGCTCGATCGAGTAAGGGTAAGGTTTTCAGGTGTTCATCAAAATCTGTGGGTTGCGCTGCACCGATGCTCAGGGTATGAACGGCCGGATGACTGAGACAGAATAGGTCATTAAAAACCATCGGACTGAGAGGAGAACAGAGAGCGACGAGCTTAGGGGGAGGATTGTAGAGATGGCCACCCTTATCGGAGGGACTAATGATAAAAACGCCCATATCGTGCTGTTTTGCCGCTTCTATGGCCAGCCAGTTATTCTGAAAAATATAGTACCAGTGCAGATTGAGGTAATCGTAACAATTTGTTGCAATAGTCTTGACAATTACATCAGTTGGTGCATGGGTGGAGAAACCGATAAAACGAACTTTTCCCTGTTGCTGTAATTTTTTCGCCTCTTGCCAACAACCGCCCTCGGCCATAGTATCATCGAGAATTTCAGCCGTGTTGATGCCATGGATACCCAACAAATCCACATAATCTAACCGTAAAAATTGCAGGGATTGCTCAAATTTACGGCGAAATTCCCGCACATCTTGACTGGGAGAAACTTTCGTCTGCACGATAATCTCATCCCTCGGTAGTTGCGGCAAAATTTTGCCCAATTGCATCTCGGAAGTGCCGTAACCCCTAGCGGTTTCGATGTGATTAATCCCCACTTCCAGAGATTTATTGATGATTGCCTCTAAATTGCCTTGATTCTCGTCGGGAATTTGCGACATTGGCAGATCCTGCCACTGAAATTGATAGCGCATTCCCCCACAGGAAAACACCGGCATTTGTAGATTAGTGCGACCGAAACGACGATACTGCATATATTCAGTTATCAGTTATCAGTTATCAGTTATCAGTGGGGAGATGGGTGACCACTTCGTGCGCGTTGCGGGGGGTGATGGGGTATTAGTTGAAACTTCCCTATTTCCCCATTCTCCCATTCCCTATCCCCTGTTCCCTAAATTTAATCGGGTACAGTGAGAATTTCGACACCAGTTTCGGTGACGGCGATGGTGTGTTCAAATTGGGCTGAAAGTTTACCATCTTTAGTAATAGCAGTCCAACCGTCTTTTAAGACAATATGTTGCCAGGTTCCCTCATTAATCATTGGTTCAATGGTGAATACCATGCCGGGGCGAATTTTTTTGCCCTTGCCGCGAATGCCGTAGTGGGGAACCTGTGGACCTGTGTGAAAGACATTACTGATACCATGACCGACAAAATCTCTAACCACCGAGAATCCTTGTCCTTCGGCATATTCTTGGATAGCTGCGCCAATATCGCCGATTTTACCCCCCGGCTGCACTGCATCTATGCCTCTTTGCAGACATTCTCTGGTGACTTCCACTAACTTTTTGGCCAGGGGGGAGGGAGTACCGACAAAGAAAGTCTGCGAAGTATCGCCGTGATAACCTTCTAAAATCGGGGTGACATCGATGTTAATAATATCGCCGTCTTTGAGGATTTGATCAGCGCTGGGGATGCCGTGACAGATAACCTCGTTAATGCTAGTACAGATAGACTTAGGAAAGCCATGGTATCCTAGGGGCGCACTTTTGGCTCCATGGGCGCGAGTCCAACGTTCTGCCTCATCATTGATTTCTAGGGTACTTACCCCCGGTTTAACCATTTCTGCCAGATGATCTAACAGTTTAGCCGCTAATCGTCCGGCCCGTCGCATTTTGTCAATTTCCCGTGGGGAGAGTAAGGTGATGGTATCGTTGCCCATGAATTATCCGACTGTTGAGAAAGATTCTTGTTACATTTCTTATCCTAGCAAAATCGGGCAGCCTTAGGGTTTCGGGGGTTGGGTTATGGGAGCGGGGAGATGGGGAGAAAAAAGCTGCCTTCTGTCTTGTGCCTCCTGACTTGAAAGAGGGTGTAGGGAAGGAAACCTCTTTCATCTGTGGGGGTGAAAATTTTTTCATCAGGACTGATTCCTGACTACTAACCCCACCAACAAACTTTTTGCCGCAAACCCTATTTGTTCTCCCCCTCTCCCTTCTCCCCACCTCCCACTTCCGTTGCTGATCGCAGGGCGATCGCTAAATGAGAAAATTGCTCATTTTGTGATCTAGATTGCATCCTGATCGGAAACCTTTGGGTAATCTATGAGTAGAGATACTCAAACCTCCCCTTCATTGGTGCTTTCCTGAGAGGGGTGATTTTTTTTCTCATAAACTTTACAATATTTAATAATTGTTGTAATATTAGTTAAATAACCAAGCTTCTCACTACTTGCCATTTATGCCCATAAAATCTATATCTAGCCAAAAAAAGGACTATAGAGGCAATTAAATCGTCAATTAGATTTCTCTCTATCCTTGAGTAACCACTCACTTATCTCTTTACAAAACGAGAAAAAACTCTGATAGCATCTCCTTAACTGCCCCTGGGGAAGCGATCTGAAAAAAGCCATCAATCCCTGAATATCAACCCTCCATCGACGCGCACTCATGAAAACCTCGAAAAACCTTACCGATCCAGTTCGCGCCTATCTCAGAGAAATTGGCCGAGTTCCCCTTCTCAGCCATGAAGAAGAAATTCTCTACGCGAAACAGGTACAAAGATTAATTTTTCTGGAAAAAATCAAAGAATCCCTAAAAGCTAAACTCGGCAGCGACCCCAGCGATCGCCTGTGGTCAGAAGCGGCGGAAATTAGTGAAGAACAACTACGTCGAGAATTGGGGGCGGGGGATTTCGCCAAACGCAAGATGGTAGAAGCGAACCTGCGTCTAGTGGTTTCCGTCGCTAAAAAATACCTAAAACGCAATCTAGATCTATTAGATCTCATCCAAGAGGGAACCATTGGGATGCAAAGAGGTGTGGAAAAATTCGATCCCACTAAAGGCTATCGCTTTTCCACCTATGCCTATTGGTGGATTCGCCAAGCCATCACCAGGGCGATCGCAGAAAAAAGTCGTACCATCCGTCTGCCCATCCACATCACCGAAAAACTGAATAAAATCAAAAAAGCCCAGCGTCAACTAGCTCAAGATAAGGGTCGCGCTGCCACCATTGCCGAATTAGCCGAGGAATTAGACTTAACTCCTAAACAGGTGCGAGACTACTTGGAAAGGTCCCGTCAACCCCTTTCCCTTGACTTAAAGGTGGGGGACAATCAAGACACGGAATTAGGGGAACTATTGGAAGATACGGGACTTTCCCCGGAAGATTACACTGCCTATTCTTCCCTGCAGGTGGATTTGGAAAAACTGATGGCAGACCTCACCCCTCAACAAAAAGAAGTGATTTGTCTGCGTTTTGGTTTAGATAATGGGCAGCCCCTCACCCTAGCAAAAATTGGCGTTCGACTCAATATCAGTCGTGAACGCGTCCGTCAGATCGAACGAGAAGCGATCGCTAAATTAAGAAAACGCAGGGCTAACATCAGAGAATATCTAGCTAGTTAGGGTTTGCGGCAAAAAGTTTGTTGGTGGAGGCAGGGTGTGGGGTGTGGGGTGTGGGGTGTAGGGTGTGGGGTGTGGGGAGAATAAATAAAATAATCTCCTATCTCCTGACTCCTGAATACTGCCTCCTGCCCCCTGCCGACCGCCCCCTGCCTTCGTTAAGGGTCAAATTGAGCGTCTGAATAACAGCGAGAAAAATAGCCCATTTCTAGATTTATCGGCCACTTTTCTCGGCTCTTATTTCTCTACTTCTTCAAGATATTTTTGCAACAGGAGAGCTAATTTTTCTTTAGTGGCGACGGGAACAGAATCTAGACGGGTAAGAATAGCGTATTTAAGGGCAGAATGAGCGGCGGAAACGGGAGGATTAGCTGCTAGACGGCGCACCGTTTCTTGGATGACTTTTTGGGCATTAATAGCGTTATGGTGGAGATTTTCGATCACCATTTCTACCGTGACATGATCGTGATCGGGATGCCAACAATCGTAATCGGTAACTAGGGCTAAGGTAGCGTAGGCAATTTCCGCTTCTCGGGCTAATTTTGCCTCGGTTAAATTGGTCATACCGATCACGGTTGCGCCCCAACTTCTATAGAGATTTGATTCCGCTTTAGTAGAAAAAGCCGGCCCCTCCATACAGAGGTATGTACCGCCCCGATGCAGGGTAACTTCCGGTAGGTTTAAACTGGCGACGGCATCCCCTAAAATGCTGGCTAATTGGGGACAAATGGGATCACCAAAGGCGACGTGGGCAACAATTCCTTCCCCAAAAAAAGTCGCTATTCTCTCTTTAGTTCTGTCAATAAATTGATCGGGAATGACTAAATCTAGGGGTTTAACTTCCGCTTTTAGGGAACCAACGGCCGAAGCGGAAATAATATATTCAACCCCTAATTGTTTGAGAGCGTGAATATTAGCTCGAAAGGGTAATTCGGTCGGTAAAAAATGGTGATTTCTGCCATGACGCGCTAAAAATGCGACTTCTGTTCCCTCTAAAGTACCGAGAATTAAAGCATCGGAAGGAGAACCAAAAGGAGTATCGAGGGATACTTCCCGCACATCCTTGAGGGCATCCATTTTATACAAACCACTGCCGCCAATGATGCCAATTTTTACCGTCGTCATAGTCTTGGAAAGAATTAGTTATCGTTGCCTTGATGTTACCACAATTGAGCGATCGAACTGTGATAATTTTTCCATCAAGCCTTACTTTTTCTTTTTCTTGCCTTTGAGAGAACCATTAATTAAACCATTAAAGCCATAAATTTCTTCAGTTCCCGCAATGGCAACTAACTCCACCTCTTTCGTGTCTCCCGGTTCAAATCGAACTGATGTACCCGCAGGAATATTCAGATGGGTTCCTTTGGTTAATTCGCGCTGAAACTCCAGGGCCTCGTTAACTTCATAAAAATGATAGTGGGAACCCACTTGAATCGGTCGATCGCCTGTATTAGCCACAGAAATACGCAGGGTGTCGCGACCGACATTAATCTCGATCGCCCCGGATGGTGTGATAATTTCTCCCGGAATCATAACTGCTAAAAATCTCCTGTTAATGAATGGGATTGTGAACGGTAACTAATTTAGTACCATCGGGAAAAGTCGCTTCGATCTGCACTTCCGTAATCATTTCCGGGATGCCTTCCATTACCTCCTCACGAGTTAATAAAGTGGTGCCGTAACTCATCAATTCAGCGACGCTACGACCTTCCCTCGCACCTTCGAGGATGGCAGCGCTAATATAGGCGATCGCTTCGGGATAATTTAACTTGATACCGCGATTTTTGCGTCTTTCGGCGAGCAGTGCCGCCGTGAAAATGAGTAATTTATCTTTTTCTTGGGGCGAAAGTTGCATAGATGGGCCTTTTTTTCACACAGATGCCTAGGGTTATTGTAGTTGTTGGCGGGATAGTTGTAGCGATCGAGTTGTGAAATTTTATTTACTTAGGGCTTGCTGAATAAATCTAAAAACCTTGTTGGATAAGGCTTTTAGACTTTTTTGACCTCAAAAAGTGCCGACCATTGGAGGGATCGGGGGTAAAATTCAGGTACTTTTTCCCTGAAAATTAGGTAACTGACTACCTCA
>NZ_JADBUN010000160.1:0-12841 GCF_020245625.1 Microcystis sp. M049S2
AATAAATTGACGGCCACAGGTTACACAAATATGATTTTGTTTACCTTGTTTATTGATGCCATTTTTACGGATATGGGTAGATTTACATTCAGGGCATTGCATTTTGATTTCCTCCATTCATATCTCTATTATGCAACGCCGATTAATTTAGCTTCGGCAAACTGCCAGCAATCAAGATTTCTAATTATCTCTTTTTTGAGCAGCACAATTAAATCCTGACTGGACTCTGATTCTAACAGCCAAAATAACCAAATTTCTTGCGCTGTTGCTTGCTGCCCTAGCAGCAGATAAGCTAATCCCAGATAGGGATAATAATCAGTCACTTCCGGATGAACCGCCAGTGCTTGCTGACAAAATAACAATAATTGATCATGGTCTCCCGATGCTAACATTAGCTCGATCGCTTGTTGGTGATTACTGTTGATCATTATCTTGACTCTCGCTGCTTTTATTCCACAATACCCTCGATCGAGCTTAGGGTAACATTTTGGGCTTATTGAACTTAACTAGCGATAGATTCGAGGATTTATTAGCCTCATTAAAACAAAAAACCCTGATTTTACCTTGATTTTACCCCATCTACCGCCCTAGCCCGACAAGTAATTTCTCGTACAGATAAGAATTATTCTCAATAGCTGTACAATAGGAAAAGACAACTTTACCAAGAATCGAGCAATGAACGATAAAATAACTCGTAGAGTCTTTCTAGGCGCAGGAACAGCCACCTTAGCCCTAGCAGTGGGTCAATTAGGGAAAATAAACGAGGTTTCTGCCCAAACTAATCAATTAAACCTCTATTCCTCCCGTCACTACAACACCGACCGACGATTGTATGACAACTTCACCCGACAAACGGGAATAAAAATTAACCTCGTGGAAGGGGAAGCAGACCCATTAATCGAACGGATCAAAAGCGAAGGCCGCAATAGTCCTGCCGATATACTCCTGACGGTAGATGCGGGGAGATTATGGCGGGCCGACCAACAGGGAATTTTTGCCCCGGTCAATTCCCGCATTCTCACCCAAAGAATTCCCGCTAATTTGCGTCACCCCAAAGGTCACTGGTTCGGTTTTAGTAAACGCTTGCGGGTAATCATGTATAACAAAGACAGAGTTAACCCCAGAGAAATCGATTCCTATGGGGATTTAACCAATCCCAAATGGAAAGGAAAAGTCGTCACCCGGTCATCTAGTAACATCTATAGTCAATCTTTTACCGCTTGGTTAATCGACATACAAGGGGAAGCAGCCGCAGAAAAATGGTGTCGAGGATTAGTGGCTAATTTTGCCCGTTCACCCCAGGGTAATGATAAGGCACAAATCGAAGCTGTCGCCGCAGGAATTGCCGATTTAGCTCTAGCTAACACCTATTACTTAGCTGGGTATGCCGAAGAAAAAGACCCCGCTAAACGGGCAATTTATGACAAGGTAGGCGTAATTTTTCCCGACCAAACAGGGCGCGGCGCTCACGTTAATATTAGCGGTGGTGGTTTAATTAAAACTGCCCCCAATCGAGAATCGGCAATTAAATTTTTAGAGTATCTTTCTAGCAATGAAGCACAGAACTTTTTTGCTAAGGGTAATCAAGAATATCCCGTCGTTCGAGGCGTTGCTTTAGACCCTGTTCTGGCAAAACTCGGACGCGGAAAAGAAGATACCGTTAGTGTGGCTAATTATGGTCCTAATTTAGCCAAAGCAGTACAGGTAATGAATCGCGCTGGTTGGAAATAAGTTATCAGTTATCAGTTATCAGTTATCAGTGGGAAGTGGGAAGTGGGAAGTGGGAAGTGGGAAGTGGGAAGTGGGAAGTGGGAAGTGGGGAGCTTTTTTCAGTGATCAGAACGTAGGTTGGGTTGAAGCATGAAACCCAACGCCCGATTATGTTACGCTACCGCTAACCCATCCTACAAATAATTGTGCCTCCCTACTTAATTGGTTAAGCTAAAAGCTTGGATGTACTTAGTTTATAACCTTCTTTTTAGTAGGAGAATTGCCAGATTCTTTTTTTTGCCTTTTGCCTTTTGCCTTTTGCCTTTAGAAGCTAATTACCGATTACTGTTCACTGATAATTGCTATGTTAAGGCAAATAAAACCGAGAGATTATTAGCGGGCATAGGAATTACTTCTAACAATTGTAAACCTCGATCGCTCGCTGCTTGCACCACATCTTCTAAATTCCTAACTCCCCAAGCAGAGTTTTGAGAACGGAGAGAAAGATCAAAGCTTTCATTACTAGGAGAAGTATGTTTTCCCTGTTGTTTATAGGGACCATAAAGATAGAGAATTTCCCCCGGACTAAGAATGCGACTCGCTCCCGCCATTAAAGCTAAACAAGCGGACCAAGGAGCGATATGAATCATATTAATATTAACAATGGCATTAATAACGATATTTTCCCTCTCTATCGCCCAAACTGACTGATGAACATCGATAAATAGGGGGCGATCGAGATTAGAACTAGGATAATAATCGCACCAACTGCGAATACTATCTAGAGCCAGAGGGTTACAATCCGAGGGAATCCAACGACAAGGAGCAAGACGAGGGGCAAAAAAAACAGCGTGTTCACCCGTGCCGCTAGATATTTCTAGAATATTCCCAGTCTTCGGTAAAAATTGGCTGAGAACTTCCAAAATCGGCTGACGATTGCGTTCCGTTGCCGGGGCGTATTGACGTAAATCAGACATAACTACAGCGTTTCTTATAAAGATGAAGCGTAACCTAATTTAGTATCGAGGACTATCTCCCTTCTCCTCAATTCATAATTCATAATTACCACTCCTCAAACAGATTATATTACCCTTGACGGTGCCTTGCTGTCCGATCGCCGCTCCAGAAAAATATTAAGTTTTATTAAGAAGTTAGTGACAAAAGACCGCCTTTAATCTCTATTATCGTAGTAAGTGGCTTTTGACCCGAATCAAGCTGGTCAAGATAAATAGTAACTTTTGCCCATCATCAAACAAAGATGGTCAGTCTAACTAAAACAGTCGCTGTGGCCATGCCCTCGTGATCAATTCCTATGTCAACCCTGGTTATTGTCGAATCCCCCACCAAAGCTCGGACAATCAGTAATTATCTACCTAGCGGCTATCGAGTCCAAGCCTCCATGGGCCACATCCGCGATCTGCCCGCCTCCGCCGAAGAAATTCCCCCCGCCCACAAAGACAAATCCTGGGCCAACTTAGGCGTGGATGTGGAGAACGATTTCGATCCCCTCTACGTCGTCCCCAAAACCAAAAGTAAAGTCGTCAAAGAATTAAAAGAAGCCCTCAAAGGCGCCAGCGAATTGATCCTCGCCACCGACGAAGATCGGGAAGGGGAAAGCATCAGTTGGCATCTCTTGCAGGTACTCAACCCGAAAATACCCACCAAAAGGATGGTATTTCACGAAATCACCAAAGAAGCGATCCAAGCCGCCCTCAAAAATTGTCGCTCGATCGACGAAAATTTAGTTCACGCCCAAGAAACCCGCCGCATACTCGATCGCCTCTACGGTTATACCCTCTCCCCCCTACTCTGGAAAAAAATCTCCAAAGGGTTATCCGCCGGCCGCGTGCAATCCGTGGCGGTACGTCTGCTCGTACAACGGGAACGAGAACGACGGGCCTTTAAAACCGCCAATTATTGGGACCTGAAAGCCACCCTCGAAAAAGACAAAAATCAATTCGAGTCGAAATTAGTCACCTTAAACGGTCAAAAAGTAGCAAATGGGAGCGATTTCGATGCCGACACCGGCAGACTGCTCCCCGGTCGCCAGGTGACACTTTTGGATCAAGCCACCGCCGCCGCCTTAAAAGAACGCATCCAAGACAAAATCTGGCGCGTTAGCCACACCGAAGAAAAACCCACCACTCGCAAACCTTCCCCCCCCTTCACCACCTCCACCCTACAGCAAGAGGCTAACCGGAAACTGGGCATATCCGCCCGCGACACCATGCGAATCGCCCAAAATCTCTACGAACAGGGCTACATCACCTATATGCGGACCGATTCCGTCCATCTTTCCGATCAGGCCATCACCGCCGCCCGCAATTGTGTAGAACAAATGTACGGAAAAAATTACCTCAGTCCCCAACCCCGGCAGTACACCACCAAAAGCAAAGGCGCACAGGAGGCCCACGAAGCCATCCGGCCCGCCGGTAGTAGCTTTCGCCTGCCCCGGGAAACCGGCCTAAGCGGACTAGAATTCGCCCTCTACGACCTAATCTGGAAACGTACCGTCGCCTCACAGATGGCCGATGCTCGTATTACCCAGATCGCCGTTAATATTCAGGTGGAAAATGCCGGATTTCGCTCCTCCGGCAAAAGAATCGACTTCCCCGGCTTTTTCCGCGCCTATGTGGAAGGTTCCGACGATCCCGAAGCCGCCATCGACGACCAAGAAATAATCCTACCCCCCCTCAACGTCGGTGATACCCCCAATTGTCGGAAACTAGAAGCCATTAGCCACGATACCCAACCCCCCGCCCGTTATAGCGAAGCCTCACTGGTAAAAACCCTCGAAAGTGAAGGAATCGGGCGACCCAGTACCTACGCCACCATTCTCGGCACCATTATCGATCGCGGTTATGCCCAAATGCGGAATAAAACCCTCATTCCCACCTTCACCGCCTTCGCCGTCGTCGGTTTATTAGAAAATCATTTCCCCGACCTGGTAGATCCCAAATTCACCTCGAAAATGGAGGAAACCCTCGACGACATCGCCACCGGTTCCGCCCAATGGTTGCCCTATCTCGATCGCTTCTATCGCGGCGAAAAGGGGCTAGAAAGCCAAGTTAAAGAGCGCGAGAGTCAAATTAACTCTAGCACCGCCAAATCGGTAATTTTAGAAGATTTACAGGCAACTATCAAGATCGGCAAATACGGACCCTATCTAGAAGTCCCTCGGGGGGATGAAATCCTCACCGCTTCCATCCCCGCCGATTTAACCCCGGCGGATCTGAACCCCGAACAGGTAGAAACCCTGCTGCGACAAAAAACCGAAGGTCCCGATAAAATCGGTCTTCATCCCGACACCGGAGAGCCAATTTATCTGCTGGTGGGTAGTTACGGCCCCTACGTCCAGTTAGGAGATGTCAGCGATGACAACCCCAAACCGAAACGCGCCTCCCTACCCAAAGGAGTCAAACCAGAGGATGTCACCCTCGAACAAGCAGTGGGTTTATTGGCACTGCCACGACTACTGGGAACCCATCCCCTCACCGGAGGCAAAATCAAAGCCAGTTTAGGGCGTTTCGGTCCCTATGTGGTTCAGGAAGAGGGCAAAGAAAAAGAATATCGTTCCCTGAAAGCCAGCGATGATGTCTTAACTATAACTCTCGATCGAGCCTTGGCCTTATTAGCCGAACCGAAAAAAGCTCGCGGCGCTCGTGGTTCTACCAAACCACCCTTAAAAGAATTGGGCAAACATCCCGACGACGGCGAATTGGTGGGATTGTACGAGGGTCCCTACGGAATTTATATCAAACACGGCAAGACCAACGCCAAGATTCCCGAAGGAGAAACCGCCGAAACCCTCACCCTAGAACAAGCTTTAGTCGCCCTAGCAGCCAAGACAACCACTGCCAAGAAAACCACTACCAAGAAAACTACTTCTACCACCACCAAAAAAACTACTTCCCCAAGCGGTAAAACCGGCAAAAGTAAGAAGGTTTAGCGGTTAGTGGTGGGGCGATTTTCTCCATGGTTAATTCCTGGCCCTGATGCGAGGACAAATCTGGCTGGCTTTTTTGTCCTTGGCACCACTTTGAACGGGCTGCTCATATACCCCAAATTCCCCTACTGTAAAGCAATCGCCATCGCTTCTTGGGGAATTTGCCGGTAAATTGGTTTTAAAAATTGTTCTATGGCATCGGATTCGGGGGCAGCGAGGGGAAAATTGCCTAAAATATCGAGAATGGTTTGATTTTCATTCCCCGGCGTAATCACAACGAGGGAGGGATCTAGCTCTTCATCGTACTGCCAAAAGCGATCGATAGCGCTTTCGGGGGCAGTTTTTTCGACTACTGTGGGGGGTTCACTAACGGCTAAAGGTTGATTATCAGAGGAATAGGAGCGTTTTTCGCGTAAAGCTTCCAGAATTTGGTTTTTGGTTCGGCCGCGCAGTTGCAAAAGCAGGAAGGGATCGACACTAAAACGATCGCCCAATTGATAGTACACTGCTCCTATATGTTTGCAGGGGTTGGCTTGATCGGGACAGGTACAACGAGAGCGAATATCGGCTAGGGAAAAGGGAAATAAATTCACCCCACTATCGATAAAAACACGCTCGATATGATCGGGCATTTGTCCGGTGAGCAATTGAGCGGAATAAATGGCTTTTTTGGAGAGAAGCTTAATAATATAATCCCATTCTTCATCACTAAAAGCCGCTAGGGATAAATCCACTATATAAGGCTCTGGTTCACTGCCTTGTACTCTGGCAATAACTTGCGAGTCTTCAAAGTCAATACTTAAAACATTGCCTTCTCTTGCGTACAGTCTAGCTCTTTCCAAGCGTTTTTTAAAGCGATAGGAATCGAGTAGTTCCAGCCATTTTTGTACCCACCAAGCTTGTTCTGTCATTTTTTATTCACCCTACCGCTTATCAGCTTCGTTACCAACAAAAACGCCAATTCAAAAAGGAAACGCATCAGCCTAGAGGCCTGACTAGGAAAGGCTCATCAGGTATAGTCTGATCAATACAACAACAAATCAGACCCAAAAACGAAGCCCTCAATATCTTAACATAGAACCAAGAAAGTTGCTCTACCAACTTGGTCAAGAGGTAAATTTATCTCAAAGACAAATAGCCGTCTTGCTCGGATGTGATCAAAGCACGACCGGAGCAAGTATTAAGAAGGAATCAAAGTTCCGTCGGATGCTATCTACAAAGGTACAGCACAAGCTGAGGGTGAGACTCGCCGAAAAAACTGAAAACAACCCTTTAAAAAAGTAACTGAGTCGGTGGTAGAAGGGAACGAATTTTAAAATCCTTAGGGCAGAGGAAATAGAAAGAGCCGTAAACTTAATTAACCATCCTCCTCGAAAATGTCTTGACTATCCTATCCAGAATGAGGTATTCTGTGATAGCCCAGACAGTGATGCAATTCAGACTTTAATTGGCGTTCCCGATGCTAATCTTAGTCAAGCAGAATTAGATGAACTGCTCTTAGAACTCGATTTCTAAACTCAATCTAATGTTTAACGCTTATGCTTAATAACAACTATGTCATTGCCTAATCTTCCCAGTGAAATTGAAAATCGTAAAAGCGAACATCTGCGAGTTTGTATCGAAGAAGATGTGGAATTTCAACAACTTACAAGCGGTTTAGAGAAATATCGTTTTACTCACTGTTGTCTTCCTGAACTTGACCGCAGCGATATTGAACTGGGGACGACCTTTTTGGGAAAATCTTTAAAAGCTCCAATTCTCATCTCTTCCATGACTGGAGGAACAGAATTAGCCCATTTAGTCAATACTCGATTGGCAACGGTCGCTCAACGCTATGGTTTAGCGATGGGGGTGGGTTCTCAACGCATTGCACTCGAACAACCGGAATTAGCTCCGACCTTTGCAGTACGTTCTCTGGCGCCAGATATTCTCCTGTTAGCAAATTTAGGGGCTGTGCAGTTAAATTACGGCTGCGGTTTAGAAGACTGTTTAAAACTGGTGGAATTATTAGAAGCTGATGCCTTAATTCTCCATCTCAATCCTTTGCAAGAATTGGTGCAATCGGGAGGCGATTCTAATTTTAAAGGTTTACTGGCTAAAATCGAGCAAATTTGCGCTCAATTGCCCGTTCCCGTCATCGCCAAGGAAGTCGGCAATGGCATCTCTGCGCCGATGGCCAAAAAATTAATTGAAGCCGGAGTTGCCGCGATTGATGTGGCGGGAGCCGGAGGCACGTCCTGGGCTAAAGTCGAAAGTCAAAGAGCCAAAGACAACAGACAAAGGCATCTCGGACAAGTTTTTGCCGATTGGGGTTTGCCTACGGCTGAATGTATTACCGCCATTCGGTCTGTAAATTCAACCATTCCTTTAATTGCTTCTGGAGGCTTAAAAAATGGCTTAGATCTTGCCAAAGCCATCGCTTTAGGAGCCGATTTAGGGGGGTTGGCCCGACCGTTTCTCGTAGCAGCTATTGAATCAGAAGCCGCCGTTGATGAGTTAGTAAAATTTTTAATTGCTGAACTTGAAATTGTTTTATTTTGTACTGGAAATCCTAATTTATCCGCCCTTAAAACTTCAGGAGCCTTAAAACCATGTTAAAGTTTTCAATGGAATTGTGTTATTACCAGCTTGATGTCAAAGGTTTAACCGTTGGCACTTTGGGGACAAAAGCAACCAGTAGCAAACAAACCTTAAACTATCTGATTTCTCAAGGAAAATTACAGAATATTTCGGTTAAGAAGAGATTAAAAACCTCCTGGACTTAAATAACTGGGATTTTCCTGTAGGGAAGTATCGAAGGGATTAGGTAAATCTTGGGTGCGAATTAAAGGCCCAGACTGTTGCTGTTGCATGACATCATAGTATAAAGTTTCGACCAATTTGGCATCTCGGGTAATCAGATTATCGAAATAGGAACCTTGGGGAAAAGTACGCCAACCAAAAAGAGAGTTTAACTGTCCTAAAATGTTGGTATAGTCGTAGAAACGACCCGTATTGTTATTAACAGCGCGGTTAAACAAACCGGGGATATTATTAAATCCCACCGCCGTATCGGGAGAGGGGACAAGTTGCAATTGTTGGATTTTTACCGGTGGGGGATTGGTGGCGGGTGGAGTTTCAGCGATCGCATTAGGCGAACTCAACCAGACTAAACCGGTTAAACAAAACAGGGAAGGAAGTAAAAACTTAGCGCGCATGGGTAAAAATCTCCTCACAGGGATAGGGTTAATTAAAAAATCGCGTCAATGGGATGAGAAAGAAATCAATACTAGCGATCGAGTCAATATATAATGACTTTTGGCTTAATTGTAACTGAAATTTTGGAGTCAATCAGACTCCCAATCCTGAAAATATGGCTAATTCCTCGGTAGCGAATCTCGATACTGCTTCCCTGCGTCAATTTCTCCTCGATGCTCTTGTGCGTCTTGCCTATCGAGAGGGAGATTTCACCCTGTCTTCAGGACAAAAAAGCAGCTACTATATCAACGGTAAACAAGTTACTCTCACTGCTGAGGGAGCTTTAGCCGTGGGGCGTTTATTGCTGTCTCTACTGCCTCCAGATACCCAAGCGGTGGCAGGATTAACCCTAGGGGCGGATCCGATTGTCAGTGCCGTTAGTGTGGTATCTGCCTACGAAAATCGCCCGATTACAGCTTTAATCGTCCGCAAAGAGGCAAAAGGTCACGGGACAATGGCTTATATCGAGGGGCCGACTTTAGATGCCGGTGCCGCAGTGGTTGTCCTCGAAGACGTGGTGACAACGGGTAAAAGTGCCATGGTAGCGGTGGAAAGATTACGCGATGCGGGTTATCAAGTAGATTTAATCATTGCTTTGGTGGATAGAGAGCAAGGAGGCGCGGAATTTTACCAATCTCAGGGAATAAAGTTTCAAGCTTTGTTTTCGATTCAGGATCTACAGGCGGCTTATCAGAAAAAATAGGGTTTGCGGCAAAAAGTTTTTCCTGGTGGCAGGGTGTGGGGTGTGGGGTGTGGGGTGTGGGGTTTTACCAGTTTTGAGGTGGCCAATTACCTAATTTTCAGGGAAAAAGTCCAGGGATTTTCCCCCTGATCACTCCCATGCCTGGTACTTTTTGATTGACAAAAAGTCTAAAAGTCTTACCCAACAAGGTTTTTAGATTTTTTCAGCCTACCCTAAATAGCGGGGAGTGGCCAGAAACGCTCGATAACCGGGTTTTAAAAGTCGGTAAAACTTATCGGACAAAAGACCAGAGAGCGGCTTTAACTGCCTAAAAAATAAGTTATCTAGATTTTTTTCCTGTGAATAATTGATAACTAGCTGAGGTTGTCGGCGCTAAGAAACAGATAAGAACATTGATGGATTCAGAGTCTAACTATTGACTAATAGCTATTCTCGGACGGGGAATCAAGATTGCTTGACTCTCTTGGCTGCTAATGAGTTGAAGCCTTTGTCACTTTACTGATAACCCTCAGACCGACTAACTGTATACTAGGCTATAAGATTTGCTTAAAAATCTTCAAACCATGCCGAACTATCGACAGTACAGCGATCGCCAAATATGAATCAAGGCATAGATTTACAAGAAAGTTTCATTAAATCCCTAACAGACTTGGGATTAAGTGGAGGACTGGCTAAAGCGATTTGGATGCCTTTACCCATGTTCCTGATGATTATTGCCGCCACAGTGGGGGTTTTAGTCTGCGTCTGGTTAGAAAGGAAAATTTCCGCCGCCGTCCAACAGCGTATCGGGCCCGAATACGCAGGACCCTTGGGCGTTTTACAACCGGTCGCCGACGGTCTGAAATTAGTCTTTAAAGAAGATGTCGTCCCCGCTAAGGCTGACCCTTGGTTATTCCTCTTCGGGCCGATTTTGGTGGTGATGCCGGTGTTTGTCTCCTACCTCATCGTCCCCTTCGGTCAAAATCTGCTGATTACTGACCTAAACGTGGGGATCTTTTTATGGATTTCCTTGTCCAGTATTGCCCCCATTGGTTTATTAATGGCGGGTTATGCCTCGAATAATAAGTATTCCTTGCTGGGAGGCCTGCGGGCCGCGGCGCAATCGATTAGTTATGAAATTCCCTTGGCTTTATCGGTATTAGCGATTGTGATGATGTCTAATAGTCTCAGTACCATTGATATTGTCGAACAACAATCCGGTTATGGCATTTTAGGCTGGAATATCTGGCGCCAACCGGTGGGTTTTCTGATTTTCTGGATTGCCGCTTTAGCTGAGTGTGAACGTCTGCCTTTCGATTTACCGGAAGCGGAGGAGGAATTAGTCGCCGGTTATCAAACCGAATACGCGGGGATGAAATTCGCTCTTTTTTATGTGGGTTCCTACGTTAACCTCGTGCTGTCGGCCCTAGTTTTCGCGGTCCTCTATCTTGGTGGTTGGGAATTTCCTATCCCCGTCAATGCTTTAGCCGGCTGGTTGGGAGTTAGTGAAACCAATCCCTGGCTACAAATTATCACCGCTTCCCTAGGGATTACGATGACGGTATTAAAAGCCTATTTTCTTATCTTCATCGCCATTCTCTTGCGTTGGACCGTACCCCGGGTTCGCATTGACCAATTACTCGATTTAGGCTGGAAATTCCTCTTACCGGTATCTTTAGTTAACCTACTACTTACTGCCGCCCTAAAACTAGCTTTTCCCTTTGCTTTTGGCGGTTAATTCCCGTTTTTGCCCTGTTAACCTACTATACCTCTGACCATCATGTTTAACATCCTCAAACAAGTCAGCGATTACGCCAAAGGTAGCATTCAAGCGGCGAAATACATCGGCGAAGGTTTATCCGTTACCTTCGATCATATGCGTCGTCGTCCGATTACCGTCCAGTATCCCTACGAAAAGTTAATTCCCTCGGAACGTTATCGGGGTAGAATTCACTTTGAGTTCGATAAATGTATCGCTTGTGAAGTTTGTGTGCGAGTTTGTCCGATTAATTTACCGGTAGTGGATTGGACTTTTAACAAGGAAATTAAAAAGAAAGAACTCAAACACTACAGTATCGATTTTGGGGTCTGTATTTTCTGTGGCAATTGTGTGGAATACTGTCCGACTAATTGCCTATCGATGACCGAAGAATACGAACTAGCGACCTATGATCGTCATGAATTAAACTATGATAACGTCGCCCTAGGCCGTTTACCCTACAAAGTCACCCAAGACCCGATGGTGACACCTCTGAGGGAATTAGGTTATTTGCCTAAAGGTGTCATCGAACCCCACGATTTACCCGCCGGTAGTCAACGCGCCGGTAAACGTCCGGAAGAAATTACTGATTAATTAGCAGTTAGCTATCAGCCGTCAGCCGTCAGCCTTCAGAAGCTGATAACTAATAATTAATAACTCTCAAACATAAAAGGAGATGAAACTACTGTGAATTTAGCCGAGGGCGTTCAAATAGTATCTTTTGGCATTTTAGCAGCCCTAGTAATCGGGACAGCTTTAGGCGTGGTGCTATTATCTAATATCGTTTATTCCGCCTTTTTATTGGGCGGTGTTTTTATCAGCATTTCCGGTTTATATCTCTTACTAAATGCTGATTTTGTAGCGGCGGCACAAATTCTAATTTATGTGGGTGCGATTAACGTTTTAATTCTCTTTGCTATTATGCTTGTTAACAAGCAAGAGGACTTTTCTGATATTCCTAAACGTTGGATCCGTCAGGCATCTACTGCTTTAGTTTGTGTGGGTTTATTTGTACTGTTATCGACCATGGTTTTAATCACACCTTGGTCAATTTCTACCACTTCTCCCGCCGTTGTGACTAATACTTTAGTAGAAATCGGTAAGCATTTCTTTAGTGATTTCTTGCTACCCTTTGAATTAGCTTCCGTGCTATTATTAATGGCCATGGTCGGAGCAATTATTTTAGCTCGTCGTGACCTTATCCCTACCCTAAAAGCTGAAGAACCTACGGCCACAGCCTTAACATTACCCGAACGACCTAGAGAATTAACCGCCCCTAAATAAGACCCAAAAAAGAGGTATCATGCAGATTCAGTTAGAGTATTATTTGTTATTAGCGGCGGCTTTATTTTGTATCGGAATTTATGGTTTAGTCACCAGTCGCAATGCTGTCAGGGTTTTAATGTCGATCGAATTGATGCTCAATTCTGTTAACATTAACTTAATGGGTTTTTCCAACTATCTTGACCCCGCTAATATCCGAGGCCAAATTTTTACTATTTTCGTG
>NZ_JADBUN010000161.1:0-9030 GCF_020245625.1 Microcystis sp. M049S2
TTAAATGTATCTGGATACACGCCACACAAGCGTTTGAACTCTGTTGGCTTTAAAGTTTTTACTTGTTCGTAAGTCATCTTTCAATCTTAACTCTTGGACTATTTTATCCTATTTTGTCTAGACTTATGCAAGAGATCTATACTTTAAAATTTGGCTTATTCTTGAATTGATTATAGCAAAAATCTATCAGATTTATCTCATTATGCAGACCAACAACGAATAAACGGCTCCAATTCATCAAGGATTGACAATAAGCCTCTAATATAATCGTAGCCTGTCCATTTTGAAGTCCTTGCAAGTCCTCTTTGTATCAGAGTATTGCGAAATTCTGAGTTTTCATAGAGTGATCTTATTGCTAATGCAATCTGTCTCTCATCTTTCGGATCTACTAACAAGGCTGCATCTCCTAATTGTTCTTCAGAACCCGAAACTTTTGAAGCTACTACCGGACATCCTAAAGCAAAAGCTTCTAATGGTGGCAGATTTTCTGGACCGAAAAACGTCAGATATGTTAACGCAAAAGCATTGCGATAGAGATTGATTAAATCTTCTTGAGAAACAAATCCTAAAAAATGTACCTGTTTGGACAAGTCAAGTTTAACTGTAAGCTGCTTGATATATTGTAAATTTCCTTGATCAGAACCGACAAAAACAACCGGGAAGATAAGATCGTAGTTATCGCGCAAAAATTTAACAGCTAACAGCAATCCAGCGTGGTTTTTATGAGACCAAAACTGAGCAGGATAGAATAAGTAATTCTCAGGTATATTATACCTAGTAAGTATTTTTTTATCCCGATCTGGAGGAGCGTCTAAGACAACTTTTGGTGTTGGATGAGGCAGTAACTTGATGCGTTCTGATGGTACTTGATAAAACCGCTCGATTTCCTTTTTTCCCACCTCATTACCAGCAATAATGACTGTCGATCTTTGTAGCATATAAGTAAAAATTCTTTCACGGGCAAGCCATTCACCATTAGCACTCACTTCAGGAAACCAAGGTTGAAGTCGATGCTGTAAATCCCATATAACTGTGATGTAAGGCAAATCGATTGGGATAAAATTCTGCCCGACAAACCAGATTATTTCAACACCAGTATTACTAACTAGTGACTCAAGGCGATTAAACTGCTTTAATAATTTGGAAAATCTTGGTTGTTCAGTTGATAATATAGAGACAAGTTTGTCTGAGAAACTTCGATGATACTGGACAAACTCAAGATTACTTGGTTTGGAGTGTTTGGCTAAGATATCTGTTCCTTGGTTAGAAAAAATAATAAAGTGGTGGTGGCTCTCCTTAGCAATATCGAGCAGGCACTGAAATATATCGTTTTCTATAGTGTATCCACCTCCGACAACTGGATCCCTATCTGATAGATAAACACCAACTTTCATGTTAATAAATAGCTCCCTAAAATATTTTTTTTAAGACTTGCGAGCAACACCAACTATGTGCCACGTCTCCTGACTGATGTTTTCATCATCTCTAAAACCGGAAAACCAGTTGAGAGGAGTAAAACCAGAAAAAGTCAATAAATTTGCCATTTCCTGAAGCAGAAAGTAGCGATTCACTTGAGTTTCCTTAAAACTACTATATGTGCCATCATGACATAGCTCGTAAATGCTATAAGTAACGTTGGCTAATTGCTGAGGAAGTTGTAGTGTCGTTTCAGAAATACGCAGTATTTCTCCCTCTGGTATGAACCAACGGCGGATGCGTACAGGATCATAATCATGAAGCATAGCAGCAGCGTGCCAGAATTCAAAGACGAGCAAACCATCTGGACGGAGGTGGTGATTTATGCCTTGCAGGACTTGATTCAAAGCCGCATTAGTTGCTACATAACCAATTGAATCAAACAGGCAAACTACTGCATCAAAGGCTTCCTCTAAAACGGTTAGATTACGCATATCTTGCCAGCGAAAATCTACAGTAGAGGCAAGCTGGACAGCTTTACGCTGGGCACAATTTAGCATATCTTCAGAATAATCTACTGCCACAATCTCATAGCCAAATTTTTCTAAAGCTAGGGCGTGTTCTCCCGTACCACAAGCAAGTTCCAAGAGGCGATTAGTTTTGCCTATGCTGTACTGTTGTAAGCATTGATGGACGAAAGCGGCTTCTTCTCCATAGGGCTTTTCTGCGTAGAAAATATCGTATAATTCAGCGTGCCGGCCAATATATGAACTCATGCTTTTATTGTTGCTTTTGCTTGTTGGGCAGCCAGTTGGATACTTTCTGCGATAGACTCAATTGTTGCTTCAGTCAGGGTACAACTAGAGGGCAAATAGAGTCCCGTTTCCCACAATTTGTCTGCCACTGGGCAACTCACTTCCCGAAAGCCAGGTTGACTCTGAAAACAGGGTTGTTGGTTCATGGGACAGAAAAAGGTGCGAGTGTCAATTCCCTCCTCCCGCAGCCGTGCCATCAATTGGTCTCGACTAATACCAAATTCTGGCTTGATTACTAGAGCATACATCCAGTAAACATTTCTCGCCCAATCAGTTTCAACTGGCAATTGCAGTCCTGGGATGTCAGACAGGTAGCGATTGTAGGTGTGAGCGACGCGGCGCTTTTCTTCAACAATCATTTCTAGTTTCTGTAATTGAGCTAAACCCATAGCTGCCTGATAGCCCGTCATCCTGAAATTATAGCCCGCAACTTCGTGGCGGAAACGAGGCTTGGTAAAAGCTAAATTTCTCAATAGTCGCAAGCGTTCGGCTAAGGCTTCATCATTGGTGACAACCATGCCTCCTTCGCCTGTAGTAATAATCTTGTTGGCATAGAAACTAAAACAGCCCATATCGCCAAAACTGCCCGTCATTTTGCCGCGACAGGTAGCACCGTGAGACTCAGCACAGTCTTCAATCACCACCAGATTGTGTTGCTTGGCAATCTCACACAAGCGGTGCATATCCACAGGATGTCCGTACAAGTGTACCGGAATAATGGCTTTAGTGCGAGGGGTAATTAAAGATTCTATTAAATCAAGATTTAGATTCCAGGTAATGTCTTCCGAATCTACCGGGACGGGTACTGCACCATTGTGATAGGCAGCTAGGGCTGTGGCAATATTAGTGCTGGCACTGACTAAAACTTGATCTCCTGAACCAATTCCTGCGGCTGTAACTGCTAACTGGAGGGCAGTGGTGCCGCTGCTGACGGCAATGCCGTACTTACAACCGCAATATTGGGCAAATTCCTGTTCAAACTGGAGAATTGATTGGCCAAACGTCCCAGAAATTTCGCCGCGTTTTAAGGCAGCAACGACGGCATTAATTTCTTCTTCACCAAAGTAGGGTTCAAAAACAGGTATCATTTGTTGACCTCAACTATCACTTTATCGTACTCAGTTCCTAAAAATGGTCCCTGTTTGACGCTGATACACTGCATATCTTCAATCACTCGGATGGCATGAGTACCGTGAATCAAGACGATAGCATCTCCGGGTTTGAGAACGATTTCTCGCAATAACTCACCATTGTCAGTATAGAGTTGTACTGCAACAACACCCCGCTGAACGACAAACATTTGTTGTAAGTCATCGATTTGTCGGCTGAAAGTTTGGTGATAGTGAGGCGGTTCCTGATATCCTGCTTCATGGGCAAGCAAGCCAAACTGAAAGGATGACTCTGGAGGAGAGAAAAAGGTAGTTTTCTCTACCTGAGTGTCAGCCCAGATTATTTCGGCGTAGCGAGTGCCATTGTACTCGATGTTTTCAACAGTCATGCTTGTCAGGATATGGTTTTTCAGTGATTGATTTTAGCATCTTCTGAAGAGAAATTTTGCGCTTTATCGAATTTAGATTACTTTTTACTAGATTAGCTCTCCCAAATCTTTGATTTTAACAAGTTCACAACGCTCTAGATCGTAGACAGACATTTCTTCAATTATTTTAATTCTATCATTCCCGCCCCTAAAAGATAATTGACCCTGTTCATCTCTTGAGTCCCTGAATTTAGATTTAACATAACCTTCTTCGACACTCAATTGCTTAATCTTACCAACTTTATCTTTTCTGACAAAAAAAGCATTGTTGGCATTGCTGTTTGAACCAACAAAGCAGTAGCCTTTTTGCTCAGCCAAAAGACAAAGAGCCTTGAGTGAGCATCCCCAGTATAAATGTGAATAATGAGCTTTACCTCTCATGAAAAAGGGATCGTAAGGAATTGTAGTAGCAGATTTGCCGCCGAATATACTGTTGTATTCAACGATTACAATAATGGGATTAACAACTTCTATGCACTCCCATATCCAGTAATCATTTCCGTCAATGTCAATACTAAGAATACCAATTTCTCCCGAAAATTTATTGTCTAAAAAAATTTGATTGATGTTTTCTTTGTTAATAAAACTATTGACTGCTGTCAGATCGTATCTCCAATAAATATCGTCCTTGCGAATATTATCTATATACTGCTCACCTCCATCAATAACCAAACCTGTCCAGTTATCATTAATCAACAAAAATCGAGTGTTCGATTCAGTATAATCTCCCACTCCAAATTCGATGAATTTCTGACAAATCGGATCGATGCCTATATTGTGAATTAGATATTGAATAATTCCATCTTCTCCAAATTGAGAGAAAACCTTAAATTCTGCGTCATGAATATTCTCGTATATTCCATGCTGTTTCATTGGGGATATCAAAGATTTTGCCGCTAGGATTTTTGCTTCTTCAATCTGACTTGACAGTTTAGCAATTCCTAAACTAGATTTAGCGACTTTTTTTAACCATTGAAATTTTTTCATTTTTTATTTCTATCCTTGTAAAAATTTATTTAAGTTGGTTTTGAATTTTTCTATATTTATCCTGTTTATTTTTAAGGTAAATTCAAAATTTTTATTTATATTTTCAGACAACGTGGATAAATTATTTCGATGAGTAACTGGTAACTGAGTATCTTTTGATATCTCTAATGCTCTGTTATCAACAGCTATAATAAAAGCTCGCCTTGAATTTTGTAAGGCTCTAATTCCTCCGTGCAATCTTGTACCTACATAATCAATTACAGTTGATTTTAGCAGGTCATCAAAAGCTGTCAAACTGCGTTCAAGTATTTCAATTTTCTCTAACGTAATTTCATCCAAAATAGTTTTTATATAAGCAATATCACCAATTCCTTGTGGGAAAAAATATACGCAATTATACTCTTGTAAAATAATTTGAATTAATTCTCTATCATACTTAGGATTCTTGTAATAATCAGTAATAGTAAAAACAACCGATTCTGGTTTCACCGATTCAAATTTCAACTGTTCAGGTAATTTCCACATGGAGGGGCAACCAGTGTTTACAACATTACCAATTCCACACTTACGCAACATTTCTTCAGTGTAAGAATCTCTCACACTGTGAATAATATTATCTTTCCGAAACCAATATCTATAAAGAAACTTAGTAATAAAATCGGGCGAAGCTTGATACTGCCACCATCCTACACCAAATAAAATCAAGTAATTCCCAATTGCAAAGTTTCTCAATCCAGGTTTCCAAACAGAGGGATTTAAAAGGGGATTGTTCGCCAAGATATTGGCACCAGCAAGGATCATCGCGTCTTTGTTAGAATATTTCTGGCGGTCAGAATAACCATCTATAGGAACCCATTCTATTTGAGGTTGTAGGCTTAGATTTAAATTATCTATGATTGCTTCTTTGATAATAATGTCTCCTAAATTTTCGATAATTCCATCTTGCTGATGGGATGTAGGATCGGTTAAGTATAGTTTCATGATATTTTATGTCCTCCTTTTGTCCAACTTATACTACTAATTAAATTATAGAATCTTTTTCAAGAAAATAGCTTTATAATTGTCAAGAAGTAGTTTACCATTTAAATAAGCTTTGTAAGTGGGTACAATAAATTCAAATACTACTTGGTATCCACTGAGTTGAAAAAAATTCATCATTTTGCTACTTGAAAAAAACCATACTGGAACTTTATAGCTGATACCATAAATTTGATGAGGTACATGAGCCACAGAAATAAAATCTGATTCTTCATTCTGTAAAATAGGCAACTTATCTAGATAGATGAATTGTGGTCTCAGTGAAATCATTTTTTCCAGATATTGATAGGGATTGTCAAGGCATTGGAGAACTCCACTGGCAATCAATAAAACAATATCTTCGTCTGATATGCTAGAACGATCAAGACTATCTGTAAAAACAATTTCTTGATTTCCAATCCATTTATCTCTACCCATATTTGCCATCATTGGTGCTTCAACAACTATCCATTTAATTGGGGATTTACAAACCTTCAAGTAAGTTAGATAATGTATTCCCATTTCACCACCAAAATCTATAATAGTTCTAGAGAATGAATGAGTATTACTAAACGAGTAAAAAATTGCGGCGATTATACCTTTCTCTACCTCATCAATGTCTTTTTTCTGAATTAGAGAAATTGATGACGGATCAAATTTTTGGGCTTTTGCCTGAACAACATCCTGTTGTTCATAGAATCCTGCTATCTTAACTGCTTCATCATATTCATTATAAACTCCTACATACTCATATCCTAGTGGTATGCCTAAAAGTCGCATCATTTTTTTGATGATTTTTACTATTAATGGTGGTAGTAGTAAAGTTGCTACTTCTCGAAGTTTACCCATAACAAGTTTTTTGGTTTTTGAGAAATTAGATAAGTTCATTGATTTAAAAACTTTTCCTAAGTAAATTTCTAACTTGACTTACCAGGTTGAACTTTAAGGTAGATATGACATTAATCCCTAGAGTATCAAAAATCTCTTCTGGGTTTCCAATGGGCCAGTTTTCACTACTTGGTAAGCAACCAAATCTGAGGACGCGTTTTTGGAGATCTGAAAGATCACTTATATCCCTAGTATTGAGCAGTATTGGTTCTCCCATAGGCATCCAGCTAGGAGAATACTGACCAAACAAAGAAGTTCTTACTTGTCCTCCTTCATAGGGTTTAGCTCGATGAATACATCTGTAATCATACAGGATAGCTGTTCCTCTACCTCGGTTATTAAATGTTACTATCTTATCCTGAAAGTCCCTTTCGGCATCATCCCAAGTCTCCTTTTCATATTCAAACGACCATTTGTGGCTACCTTCTACAATTTGCAAGCCACCATCTTCAACGTCACTCAAATACATAATCATTATAATTCCTTTGTCCTTCTTTACCATTTGTATCTCAAATTTGTTCTTCTCAGAATTATAAGTATCTATTTTATTATCGACATGCCATTGCATTTTCGTGATTTTTGATGGAAAAGTTCTATAAATTCTATAATTAGATAAATGAACGGGACTTTCAGCGTACCTATCCATTAACTCAATTATCATTGGATTTGTGTAAACTTCAATTATTTCTCTAGCCCAGGATAGTGTTAAGAATAAAAACCTAGTATTACCGCTTTGTACATAACCTTTTCTCCCGTTGATCGTAGGCACACTTAGGGGCATCTCTATACTTTGATCGAGCCTTTTAATTAATTCGTCACTTACAACATCTCCTAACTCCACAAAACCTCTGGTTTCTATGGATTTCAAATGTTCAGATATTTTTTCAATTTGCATCACTTGACTTAAACCTCATGACTTTACTAAACTCCACTTTGATTATCCTTATTGTATCTTTAACTACCTCCATCTTGGGAACCATAGTTTTGACTACAAGGAAACCCCTAGGTTTCAAACTGGACGGGTTATGTTTTTTCTTAGTTTATTTATTATTCTCTTAAGATAGTTTTTTGAAGGTTTCATGGCTGACTCAAAATATAATTGATCGTATTCTCTATCTACTGCTAATCCGTAAGGTTCTTTGAGAGGAAAAGCCATTTCGTAGTGACGACGATCACTGTAACCCATAGAACTGGCATCGAAACAATGTGTTGACTCTTTGCCAAAACCAATATTCAAAACTAGATTAAGAGAAGGTACGATAGATAACCCTGAGTACAGAAGACGAGCGAAACTCCATTGATAATCCCAACATTGAATCACATCTTTTTCACGATAAGCCTGCCAAAATATTTTTTCTCTAACCTTAAATTGCTCATCACTAGCTAAAACATTACGAATCCGTTCCCGTGCTTCACTTTCTATCCATAGCTTCATATCATAATCAAAATATTGCCAAGCCCTTCTCCAGGAAGCCCAGCCCCACATATCACCATAGCAAGAAAAGTGATAAGACTGAATATTAGATTTCCATTGGCCTAGCCAATTTTCTCCGCTAATCATCATAACTCTTTGATCGTTACGGTATTTATCTAACAATATTTCACAGAATTGAAAAAATGTGGTATCGGGCAATATATCATCTTCAAGAATTATAGCTTCTTCTACCTGCTCAAACACCCATGTAATTCCCGTCACTGGACGTTTACCACATCCTAAATTTACCTCAGAGTAATTAGTCAACACCTCACAATCCCAATCCACACCCTCGATAACTGCACGGGCGGCCTTACACTTTTCAATATCATCTGGTCTATCGGGACGGGGACCATCGGCAACCACTAATAACTTGGGTGGTTTAGCCTGACGAATGGCTTCAAATACCCTCGCCGTCGTATCAGGTCGATTGAAAATCAGGAAGGCGACAGGAGTGGTCAGTTGGAAGTCAGTCATAGACGAATTTACTGTTAACTCGTGGTATCCTAACCCATCCTGACCAAATTGTCAACCCATTTCAGGATTTTCAGAGCCATTAATTTTATTTTCACTATCTCCACTGTTAAAATCCGAAGCTTTCAAGACAGTTAATCCAACTAACCTGCATTATTCATGAAGACTTTGGAAAATCCTCGAAAGCCTTGGCAAGAAGTTCATCTAGCGATCTGACTGAAAAACAGTCTGTTTTTTGAGATGTCCTCACAATCAGGTTTTTGCCAGTTGGTGAATAATGCAGGCTAATACCATTTTTCAAAAAGTATGTCATACTTGGTAAAGGTATAGTTTGTGTGGTAAAAAGGCAATGAGTGGAGTCCCTAATATTAATGTTGCTGAGTCAGTAGAAGACTTAAAATCCTTGTTGAAGCAACAAGTAA
>NZ_JADBUN010000162.1:0-15219 GCF_020245625.1 Microcystis sp. M049S2
CAGGTGGTCAACTACCTAATTTTCAGGGAAAAAGTACCTGAATTTTCCCCCCGATCACTCCAAGTCCCAGTACTTTTTGATTGACAAAAAGTCTAAAAGTCTTACCCAACAAGGTTTTTAGATTTATTCAGCAAACCCTAACTACCTCTTGCCTCTTGCCTCTTGCCTCTTGCCTTTTGCCTCACCTCAACAAGCAATTTAAAGGCGCGGGCAGCTTATCTGGCTCTTTTCCTGTATAATCAAGTCTTAATTTTATGACTTGCCATTATATTTGAGGAAAATCTATGAGTTGGACAGAAGGATATGTATCGGAAGTTAACTACACTAGCGGCTTTTACGGCGAGTTAAGTCCCCTAAAATTAGGTTTAGCCACTCTAATTAAATCCATTCAACCCCCCGATTCTAGCCAAGAATTTACCTATTGTGAATTGGCCTGTGGTCAGGGTTTTACCACGAATATTTTAGCGGCTACCTATCCCCACGCCCAATTTTATGCCAATGATTTCAATCCTAGCCATATCGCCACAGCTAGAGATTTAGCGGCCAAGGCGGGGATGAACAATATTCTTTTCTTTGATGATAGTTTTGAGGAATTTTTAGAGCGAGATTTACCTCAATTTGATTTCATTAGTCTGCACGGAATTTATAGCTGGATTAGTGCCAGAAATCGCCAAGCAATAGTTAATTTTATTCGCCGCAATCTAAAGGTGGGGGGATTAGTTTATATCTCCTATAATGCCCTTCCGGGTTGGTCAGCAGCGATGCCGATGCAAGCTTTGATGTTGCGTCATGGTCAACACAGTTCCGAGTCAATTTTAACCCGCATTGAACAGGCACTTAATTTTACAGGAGAATTATTAGAGGCTAATGCTAGTTATTTTGTCCAAAATCCAATCTTAAAAAGTCGTTACGAGCGCCTAAAGGAACAAAATCGTTATTATTTAGCTCACGAGTATTTCAATCAGGAATGGAATTCTTTTTACTTCGATGAAGTGGCGAAAGAATTAGAGGATGCTAAACTTAAATATGTGGGTTCCGCTCATATTAATGACCATATTGATACGGTTAATCTCTCTCCAGCAGCCCAAGAAAAATTAGCAAAAATCAGCGACCCAATCTATCGGGAAGTGGTGCGAGATTTCTTTGTTAATAGCCAATTCCGTCGTGATATTTTTAGTCGAGGCTACTTAATTTTAACCAGCCAAGAACAGCTTAAGCAACTACAAGAAACCCAGTTTGCTCTGATTGTTAATCCCGCCAATATCAAGCTCGAGCAGCAGTTCCCCGTGGGAGAAGTTAAGTTACAGGAGACAGTTTATCAGCCAATTTGTGAAGTTTTGGCGGAATCTCCCCAAACTTTACTGCAGCTGCAAAATCACCCCAAAACCTCAAATATTAACTTAAATGGTCTTTACCAAGCTCTGATGATTTTAACTGGTATTGGCTATATTCATCCTGCTGTGGATGAGCAAACTTGCCAACAACGGAAACCATCTACTGATGCTTTTAATAATGCAGTGAAAACCAAAGCTATTCACAGTGAAGAATTAAACTTTTTAGCTTCTCCTTTGATTGGGACTGGAGTACTGGTCAATCGTTTAGAACAATTATTCCTCTTGGCTAAATCCTATAACCAAGATGCAGTACAATTTGTTTGGCAAAATTTGGCAAGTCAAGGCAAAAAAGTGGTTAAAGATGGAAAAACTTTGGAAACAGAGGAGGAGAATATTACTCATCTGAAAACAGTGTACGAGGAGTTTAGTCAAGGACGTTTACTAACATTGCAAAAACTAGGTATTGAGTAAATAAGCTAAGGGACTTGCGCTTTGATAATGTACCTTTTGGGCGAACGCAGTTCGCCCCTACATTGTGGACAAAATCCGTTACTGTAGGGGCGCAAGGAACCTGCGCCCTCTGGTCGATCAGGTTTGCTGATCACCCTAAGTAGGGTTTGCTGAAAAAGTTTTTCGTGGGGGCAGGGTGTGGGGTGTGGGGTGTGGGGTGTAGGGTTTTACCGATTTTCATCTGGTCAATTACCTAATTTTCAGGGAAAAAGTACCTGAATTTTCCCCCCGCTCACTCCCAGGTCCGGTACTTTTGGATTGACAAAAAGTCTAAAAGTCTTATCCAGCAAGGTTTTTAGATTTATTCAGCAAGCCCTAAGTAGGGGGAGAGCCTTCGAGAGCCCCCGCAGCTAAGGGACTTGCGCTTTGATAATATGCCATCTGGCTGGTCTGATTCTTCTACAGAGCGATTTTCTGGCTGGGATATTATTCCCACGCAAGTCCCTAATAGCAAGTCTGACAATTTATCTGACCCTCATCCGGCCACGCCTGAACCCTTGTAGAAGTTGGACAAGGGGCAAAGTTTAATAGGGAATCACTGAATAGGCCGCCAGCTTGTTAGAGTATTGGGAGTAATTTTGAGCGAGCGATGATACTACAGCCTTTCCTTTCTTCCGCTTGGAGTTTTAATTTTCCCCTGTTAGCCTCGGCAGCTACGGCCGAAACTGCCGATAGTGCCTTAGTTTTAGCCTGCGTGCTGCTGAGTTTGACCGTTATTTATTTCGCCTGTAAACTGGGGGGGGAAATATGCGTCCGATTCAACTTGCCCCCCGTGTTAGGAGAATTAGTCGGTGGTGTGATTATCGGGGTTTCTGCGCTAAAATTACTGGTTTTTCCAGAAGGAGGAGCGGGATTCGAGGATTCTCTCCTAATTCACTTCCTACAATCCACTTCCCCCCTCACCCCGGAGCAATCTCCCGCCGTTTTTAGTGCTGCCAGTGAGGTAATTTCCGTCCTCTCGGAATTGGGGGTAATTATCTTGCTGTTCGAGATCGGTTTAGAGTCGGACTTGCAGGAATTAATTCGCGTCGGTCCACAGGCAGCTGCTGTCGCAGTGGTGGGGGTTGCGGTTCCCTTTTTGGTGGGTACTTTGGGTTTAATCTATATTTTCCATCTGGCCACCATTCCCGCTATTTTTGCCGGGGCAGCTTTAACCGCTACCAGTATCGGCATTACCGCCAAGGTTTTAGCAGAAATAGGGCAGTTATCGGCGAAAGAAGGTCAAATTATTATCGGGGCAGCGGTTCTCGATGATATTCTCGGTATTATCGTTCTCGCCGTCGTTGCTTCTTTGGTGAAGACTGGAGAAGTGCAGATTAGCAAAGTAATTTATCTAGTTATTAGTTCTAGCGCTTTTGTGGTGGGGGCGATCCTGATCGGTCGTTTTTTAAGCCCCTTTTATGTTCAATTAGTTAATAGCATGAAAACTAGGGGACAATTGCTCTTAGTTTCCCTAATTTTCGCCTTTATTCTTGCCTATATTGCCCAAGTTATCCAATTAGAAGCGATTCTCGGTTCCTTTGCTGCGGGCCTAGTCCTAGCAGAAACGGAAAAGCGATCGGAATTGGCAGAACAAGTGTTCCCGATCGCCGATTTATTTGTACCGATATTTTTCGTCTGTGTGGGGGCAAAAACCGATTTAAGTGTGCTTAATCCCGCTATTCCCAGCAATCGAGAAGGATTAGTCTTGGCCGCTTTCTTAATTGTCGTCGCTATTTTGGGTAAAGTGGTGACGGGGTTAGCCGTTTTCAGTAAGGAAAAACTCAATCGCTTGGCGATCGGAGTTGGCATGATTCCCCGGGGTGAAGTGGGTTTAGTCTTTGCTGGAGTCGGGGCTGCTAGTGGCGCTTTATCCCCCGCTACCGATGCGGCCATTATTATGATGGTGATCTTGACTACCTTTATCGCTCCGCCCCTGTTAAGGTTAGTATTTAAAGAACCCACCGCCAGTCCTCAATCAGTGAGCAGTGAGCAGTGACCAGTGACCAGTGGCAGTGTTAAGTTACCAGTAGCAGTGTTAAGTGGCACTAACAGTGCCGTCTTTTCATTGATAACAAGGGCCGAATCTAAATCCTAATTTGTTAAGCTAAAAGCTTTCATGGACTTAGTTTCTAACCTTATTTTTAGGTAGGAGAATTGCCAGATTCTTTTTTGGAGCCTCTTGCCTATTACCTTCAGAAGCTGATAACTGATCACTGATAACTGATGACTGATAACTGATAACTGATCACTGATCAGAAACATAGCAGACCATGCCAACGTCCCATAAGCTTGTTTTTATTGATAGTCATTCTCAGAGCATTAAGGGAGCTATGGATGGCAAAAAATCGACAAAATCGTCCATTTTTACCGAAAAAAGGTAATTGATAACCGAGCAACGGGAGCATCGATCGTGAGATTTCATTGGTTATTCCTAAGCGCATTAACTTGGTTGCTGGTGGCGGCCCCTGCTTGGGCAGGCAAGCTCGTCTTTTGGCGATTCGACACCAATGAGAATCGTCTGGTGTTCACCACCGACAATCGAGTGCAACCGCGAGCGCAAATGATCACTAACCCCACCAGGATCGTGATCGATCTGCCCGGGATCAAGTTAGGGCAACCCAATATTAACCGGCCCATTGGCAATATCGTCAGAAGTGTCCGTATCGGTCAATTTGATGCGGAAACTACCCGTTTAGTGATTGAATTAGCCCCCGGCTACACCGTCGATCCTCAACAGGTAAAAATTCGCGGAATTTCGCCCACCCAATGGACAGTGGAACTGCCAGAACCCCAACCGATTCGGGAGGAAACGCAACCCCCCGTTACCCCCGATCCCACACCTCCCCCCGATCGCGGTTCCACCCGTCCCACTCCCCCACCTCCAGTTAGCCAGACGGACAACAACGATGATTTTCAGGTCACTCGCAATGGTCTTTTTGTCCGTTTAGAGCAAAATGGTGATGATCGATCAATCCGCAGTCAACGCAGCCGGGACGGCAAAAAAATCGAATTTGAATTACCCGGGGCCACTTTACCCAGCAGTCTCGCCGGTCAAACTATCCCCGTCAAT
Organism: Microcystis sp. M049S2; assembly: GCF_020245625.1. Taxonomy (NCBI): domain Bacteria; kingdom Bacillati; phylum Cyanobacteriota; class Cyanophyceae; order Chroococcales; family Microcystaceae; genus Microcystis; species Microcystis sp. M049S2. Next base: position 4,897 of record NZ_JADBUN010000162.1, read on the forward strand.
CGCTATGGGGTCGGTGATATTCAATTCAGTCAGACTGCCAATCAACGGGCCAAGATTTCCCTGAGCGTTAATAAAGATAGCCCCGATTGGCAAGCTCTCTATAGTCGTTTTGGTGGCTTGGTTTTACTGCCCAGGGGTGGTCTGGGTTCCGTGGATAATATCTCCTCACCTCCCCCCACTCGGGCCAGCAATCCCAATCCTCGTCCCAATAATCCCCCCCCGAAAACTGCCAATAATCCCCCTTCTAGCAATCGTTTGGCCACGATCTCCTCGATCGATCTGGCGGGTAATAACGATCGCCTCTTAATTCGTGGGGATTCACCCCTGAAAGCTAACGGCAGTGTTAACCGGGATGGGGTCTATGAACTACGCATCGAAAATGCTAAGTTAGCCGAGTCTTTTCGCGGTCCGCGCTTCGGTCGCTCTAGTCCCATCTATCAATTGCGGGTACGTCAGGAAAGCGCCAATAAGGTGCTGATTTTGGTACAGACCGCAGCAGGGTTTCAATTCGGTCGCCTCAATCAATCGGACAGTCAAACCCTAGCCCTAGAATTGTTCTCCTCCCGCAATTCTAGTCCCGTTTCTCAGGTTTCTGACTCCACCACTATACCTGTTCCTTTACCCGCCAATACGGGGCAATTTAACCCACCGCCGCGCCCCTCTAACCCCACTCCTAATCCCCCCCGACAACGCAATGGCCGCTTTTTGGTGGTGATCGATCCGGGCCACGGTGGTAAGGATCCGGGGGCGATCGGAATTGGTGGCCTTCAGGAAAAAAACGTGATTCTGCCCATTTCCCTAGAAGTCACCCGCATCCTGCAACAACAGGGCATCGATGTGCGTCTAACTAGAGATAGCGATTTTTTTGTCACCCTGCAAGGGCGCACGGATCTGGCTAACCAGATCGATGCCGATCTATTTGTCAGTATCCACGCTAACTCTATGGGGAAAGCTCGACCAGATGTCAACGGCATAGAGGTGTATTACTTTGGTGATCGCCGTTTGTCGGACACCATCCATCGCAATATTGTCCGTAGTGTCGATATGCGCGATCGGGGGGTGCGTCGGGCTCGTTTCTATGTGCTGAGAACCTCGAAAATGCCCTCTACCCTCGTGGAAGTGGGTTTCGTTACCGGCGCTGAGGATGCTGCTAAGTTAGCCAATGCCAACTTTCAACGACAAATGGCGGCGGCGATCGCAGGAGGGATTATTGAATATATTCAACGAAATCTCCGTTAATGATTAAATCATTGGAGCATTAGTTTACCAATCAAAAAATCCGTGTTTTAATATCATCAAATAAAGCTATTTTAGATCAGCGTTTTCCTCGATATTATCTATGAGAGAATCACAACTTAGTCCGATTGGTGTGTTTGATAGTGGTGTGGGTGGACTGACCGTTTTAAGGGAGTTGTATAAACAACTGCCCCAAGAATCGATTCTCTATTTCGCTGATACCGCTAGACTTCCCTACGGAACCCGTTCTAAAGGGGAAATTATCGAATTTGTCCGGGAAATTCTCACTTGGATGGGTGAGCGCCGGGTGAAAATGGTGATTATGGCCTGTAATACCAGTTCCGCCTTGGCTTTAGAAGAAGTAAGGGCCGAATTTAAAGATTTACCAATTTTGGGGGTAATTTTGCCCGGGGCCAAAACTGCCGTTAAACAAGGAAAGCGCATTGGGGTGATTTCTACCCCGGCTACGGCTAAAAGTAATGCCTATAAACACGCGATTCAAGAAATCGATCCTACTGCCCAAGTTTGGCAAATTCCCTGTCCTGAGTTTGTACCTTTGATCGAGGCTAACCGCATTTTTGACCCCTACACCACACAAGTGGCTAGGGAATATCTTCAGCCTTTACTAGCAGAAAATATTGATACTCTGGTCTATGGTTGTACCCATTATCGCCATCTTTCCCCGGTTTTACGTCGTCTTTTGCCTAGTTCCGTGCGCTTGGTAGATCCCGCCGCTTCCGTTGTCCGAGCGGCGGAAAAAGAGCTAGAATTATTAGGTCTAAAAAATCTCGAAACACCCCTACCTACTAACTTCGCAGTTAGCGGTGATCCTGATACTTTTGCCCGTTTATCTCGTCAATGGCTAGGTTTTTCTCCTACGGTAGAAAAGGTTTATTTACCTGTCCCCGTTTTATAGCCGTCAGCCTTTTCAGTGAGCAGTAATCAGTTAGAAAAGGCAGAAGACAAAAGGCAAAAGGAAACCAGATCCTTGCCCCCATCTCCTGACTACCGACTCCTATCTCCCCACTGATAACTGATCAGTGATCAGTGATTAGGAGTTGATTTTAGCTTTTTTTGCGATCGCTAGTAAGAGATAGATCACCAGTAGATACACCATTGGTAACACTAAGGTCATGGTAGGCATTGTTTGATTAGGGAGGAGAGAAGATAGTTAAAATTAGGTAGGCTCGATCTTTCCCCATTGATCATTGAATGACTAGCGACAAGAAAACCGCCCAAATCTGCAAACAGATCGAGCTTATCCGTCAGTCACTCTGCCAAGGGACTAGGATCGAGTTGGACAGGTAATCGTCTTCAACTCCATTCTTTCCACCAAAAACCGACGAGAAAAAAATCCTCATCTTAACAATTTATAGGTGAGAACTGGGGGTTAATTTCTCGCAACTGCCACTATCAACTTAACATAAGTTGTCAAGGACTGGGAAAAAATTTTTTAATACCATTTTTCAAAAGTAATGGCAGAGATGGTTAATTTCCCTCACCCCCAACCCTTATCCCCTTCTGGGAGAGGGGAGTAATACTAAATCCGTTGAGTATAGGCTACTTATAAAAGAGGGGCAAAAGGCAAAAGGGGGAATAAATGATCAGTTTTTAATAAGCAGATTTAGTATAAAATACCTGCCAGAAATAAAGAAAAATGATATAAGAAACCCAACAAAAAGTAATGAGAGGAGAGGAATAGCGAGTGCCGATTCAGACAGATAAGATTGAGACTATCAATCCCAGAGTTCATAAGGATTTTGTCGGTCTGGACTGTATCAGACTTATCTGAAATGACTATAACCATCAATCCCGCGTCTTTGGGAGAGCATTCCTTCAAAAGCTTTCAGAAATGAAATAGCCCTGCACCAAAAAATACCCAAGAGATTCTCAAAACTCTCTTGGGTATAAAATTAGATTAATTTAGCTTTTTCCCCTTAAACTAAAACCGACAAAGACGTAGTTTAAAGCGTTTCGGTATCCCCAAACCTCAAGGAATTGATAACGCTGCCATCCTTTCACCGAGCCAGTCTGAAAAGCTCTTAGGGTGTATAGTTGGTTAGCCCAGTTGTGATCGTTTGGTATAGCATGGTGAACACAGTGCGCCCCTAGGCTAACTGGAAGGATGGTCAGCCGGATAAAGACTGCTCCCACTAATTCCCTTGACCATTTTAACCACTCTAACCAGTGGTCCGAGTGCGGAGGATAAGCACCCAAATATAGGGCAAAAGATTTACCAATTACCTGAGATTTAGCTCCCTCATTCTCATCGGCTTCATAGGCCCAATTATGCTCCGGTAGCTGTTGCAAGAGTGCGGCTGCATAGGTTCCGAGTTGGGTAAATACTGCCCAGAGTAAGCAGATTAAACAAGAATGGGTTAAACCCGCACAAACAGAGGCAAAGAAAAGCACAATCAGGGTAGCTATTTGGTAGTTAATGGGAGCTTTAAGGAGATTAGTCAGGCGAGAAAGGAAGGTTTCTCCGTAAAACTTGGGAGAGAGTAATAACTTGCCCAAATTTTGCCAATAGAAGGCCTCTTCTTGGGCAAATTCAAAACCTAAATCTTCTACTAAGTAGGGGGTATTCCCCTTGTCATTCATGGTAGCTAGGTTTTTCGGCGGGTGGTGAATTAATAGGTGATCTTTTTTGAACAATGGAAAGGGCTTTTTCCCGGTAATTAAGGTAAGTAAACAACCTAAAAGATGGTTATAAGTGGGATATTGAGGGAAAAAAGCATTATGGGCGCAAAAGTGGGCTATTTCCTGCAATTGAGCCGCTCCAGCTACGGATAGCACCCATCCTAGGGGTATTAATTGCCAGTGGCTAAGAGCGATCGCTAATCCGCCTATATACTGGAGTATGCCATAGAGTAATTCTAAGGAGGGGGTGCTTTTCCAGAGAGGGGGGGTAAGGTAGTAGCCTGTTAGCCAGTCAAAGAAAGCTTGTACGAGACGATTATCGCTGAGTTGGAGCATCCCTAGGCGTGGATTATCCCTTAAAGCCGATGCTTGTGTTGGGGTGGGTTTTTTCAGTATCATGACAGTAGAAAATAAGTTGTACTGTCCTGAAAATGGTTAAATAACCAAATTCAGGCGGTTTTATTAGCTGTGCAGCTGTTCAATTTCTCGGTAGTGCTGGACTAATTGCCCATCACTAAAAAACGGCTTTGGAGAGATTTCTATCTCGATGGCGAGATTAATTACCCAAGCTTCTTTGGGTACATACCCCAAGCGATTTTTTAGCCTCTGGGTTAGTGATTTAATCTGGTAGTTTGAGATCTACATAAGCTCTGAATTAGACTACACTTTTAGCTTATTTCTAGCCCTTTTAATTGTCGAGGTGGTTTTTGTAGCATTTAGTAGTCAATTTGCCAAAGTATCATTAAGTAGCTAAAAGTAGCATTTTGTGAATTGTATTCTTAAAAGGAGAACCACAAGTACAAATGGGAGATAGAAAACCTAAGCCAGAAATTCCAAGTTCTTTAGGCAAAGAACTGTTTTTAAGCTGTGTGGAAAAAGTGATTCAATTGATAGAGCCTAATGGTATTACATCTATTCAAAAATGTTTAATCGAAGGGTTCGCACAGGGTTGGACTTATGAACACATAGCAAGAAAGTACGACTACTCCGAGGCGACGCTGAAAACGCACGCATCTCAAACTTTTTTTCCATTACTTGCCCAGGCATTTAACAAGGGATTAGAAAGAGATATAGAAAAAGTTAACAAGGCCAATGTCATCTCATTGGTTGAAGAGTATAATAGAAAAATAAGTGATAATGGGACTTTTTTACAGGATAAACTTAAAGAAAATAAGACAAAAATTAATATATTTACAGAGCTTAAAAATAACTTGTCTGGACAACAACAATCAGAACTGAATCGGATCATAAAGTCTTACTTGCCAGATAATGACAATGCTAATTTTGAAAAAATCATCGATAAAATCATAAATATTCGAGATGATAAAGATTTATTAAGAATACTTTTTAGACTTACTCAAGATAGCAGAATTAATAGCGACACTCGCTCATACATTGAACAAACAATACAGGAGTTAAAGAAACTATTAAATATTACTGACACAGATTACAATGCTTGGATAGCAGAGATACCAGCAATTAATGCAGAACCTGACAATCGAGAAAATATTAACAACTATCTAATTATCAAAATAGAGGAGAGTAAAAGTCAAGCAAATACTTCCCCTGAATATAAATTTGCTGCGTGTTTTCTACAGTTAAATACATCTCAAAGTCAAGGAAATAATTATATACCTCTTCCTGTAGATAGTAGCGTTAGCAAAGATGTTTATACTCAAAAAGATATAACGAACATTTTAACAAAAATTATTGAAGATTGTCATGAGAGAGGAGGTGCAAACTTAAATATTGAATTTTTCACCGATGGTAAGCTACTATATACTAACTTTGAATCTTGGGAATACAATTACTTTGATAGCCTAACTCAACTTAAGAGAGTATATTTTGTTAATGTTCGTTCTCTTATGAGATTGGAAAAAATGTATAGTAAAATGCCAGCTTATCAAAATTGGAAAAGTAGATGGGAGAGATTAACAACAAATTCTATAGATACACAAACAGTTAATAACAGCGAGTCCTATTTGTGCCAAGAAACAACTCTATGGAGCAATCTTTGCGCTTCAACTCAAGAGGATTTAGAGCAATTCTTTAAAAGAAGCTTAAAATATGGCATACCTTTAGCTGTTGGGTCGCGCTGTCATGCTCAGGAAGCAATTCACAGAACAGAAATTAATACACTCTTACAGGGTATTCAAATTAATCAATTGTCCACAAGAGTTCAAGAGGTGAGGCGACAATCACCAGATAATTTAGAAGATGAACCCGAACATCTAGGACATCATCTATTATGCTTTTTAGAAGACCCTAATCGGATGCCCCCCTTCCACTACTTAACATCTCAGCACCTAGGTTAACTAACTATGAGTTCATGGAAAATCTTTCAAGGCAATCATCAAAAACGCTCAAGGGATGAGATTCCCTGGCCAGAAATCCCACCTTGGCGAAGCTTCGCCACCAACAAATCCGAGGAGCGGGGAAAACAACTCATAGTTAACGATAAAACCATCGAAACCGTAAACGCAGCCATTCACCTACGCCGGCCTATTTTAGTCACAGGGAAACCGGGTACAGGGAAAACCTCCCTAGCCTACGCAATCGCCTACGAATTAGACTTAGGAGAAGTATTAGTCTGGCCAATTAATACCCGCACCACCCTACAAGAGGGATTATACTACTACGACGCGATCGCACGTTTGCAAGATTACCAATTAGAAGAAAAAAAAGACATAGGGCAGTATATCCGCTTGGGTCCCTTGGGGACAGCCCTCTGTCCGAGAAATTATCCCCGGGTACTGCTTATCGATGAGATAGATAAAAGTGACATCGACTTACCCAACGACCTCTTAAACCTTTTTGAAGAGGGAAAATTTGAAATCACCGAACTTTCCCGACTCGCTAAAGATACCGAAAACCAACCAATACCAGTACAAACCCATGACGGTGAATGGGAATCCATCCCCCAAGGCAAGGTAAGCTGCCAACAGTTCCCCATAGTGATTATGACGAGCAACGGCGAGAGGGATTTTCCCCTACCCTTTAAACGTAGATGTCTGCTCTTAGAAATTCCCGACCCCACCCCAGAGGAACTAAAAGAGATAGTAAAAAGCCACTTTGATTATAAAGAGGCCAGTCCAGAAAGTAAAAAAATAGAAGCAGCGATCGCAGAATATGTTAAAAAACGAGAAAAAGGGCAACTAGCAACGGACCAGCTTTTAAACGCCGTCTTTATGAGCATGGGCGAAAATAAACCCACAGGTGCAGAATTAAAGTCCCTTACCGACCTACTATTTACCTATCTCACCGACACAGGCAATACATGACCCAAACCCTTCCCACACCAGAACTGATTGATAAATTTATCACCTTTGTCAAGGGCAGGGGATGGGACCTAGACAGTTACCAGATAGCTGATAGTTTATGGTGGTATGTTCTCACCCAAGAAGAAGAAGGAAAACCCCAAACCCCTACAGAGCCTAGGGAAGAAAAGGAAGAAACCCCGACCGCTAAAAACCCCTCCCAGGAGAGTAAAAACAAAACCCAAGAGTCACCAGCCCCATCGGATGAAGTTCCCTTAATACGCGAGACAGAAGCACAAAAACAGCCTGAGAAGATAGGCGCAGACACCCTACCCATTAGCATCCCCGATGCCAAATTCTGGCGAGAAACCCTAAAATTAGGGCGGGCAGTGCGTCCCCTCATCCAAAAGATAGACTCAGCCACCCAAAGACAAATAAACCTAAACAGCACCGTACAGAAATCGGCCGAGTATAGCATCGGCAAGAAAGATGGCAGTTTAGCTCTAATACCCGTTTACCAAGCCAAAAAAGTCCGTTCCCTAGAGGTAGTTTTACTGATTGAAGAATGGGCTTCCATGGTCTTTTGGAAAGAAATGGCCGGGGAAATCCGCGATTGGCTAGAACAAATCGGGGCCTTTCGGGATGTCAAACTCTACCGCATAGGATGGGACGAAGACAGGCAAAATTTAGCCATCCGTACCTACTCTAACGATACTTGCTCAATTCACCCAAAAGATCTCATCCATCCTCGCGGCGAAAGACTTATCCTCTTCTACAGTGATTGTACTTCCCCAGACTGGTATCAAGGACGCTATAACCAAGCTCTTCAGGACTGGGGAAAACACCAAATCGTCACCCTGCTTTCTCCCTTCCCGGAAGCAATGTGGGAAAGAACCGCCCTTAGTCGAGGTTGGTTCGTCTCCCTAGTCAACCAAACCCCCCGGAAACCTTCACAAAACTGGAGATTTACCTCTATCCCCCTGCTACTACAAATTGAGAAGGAAGAGGAAAATCAACATATTCTCAGAGAAACAATCCAAAAAACCTACTTTCCCCTACCCACCATCTCCCTAACCCCTTCATCCTTAAAAGCTTGGGCGCTCGTTGTCAGTGGTGACAGCAACGCCACCTGTGCGGGGGTACTACTAGAAAAATCTCCCCAAAACAGAGAAATACCCGCAACTATTTCTCCGGAGATGTCTAGGAAGCAAGCTCTAGAACTATTCGCTAGTACCGCCTCACCTCTAGCTTGGGAATTACTGAAAAAATTAGCCGCAGCCCCGGTAAATCTTCCCATCATCCGTCTTATCCAAAGCAAACTTTTAAGCGCCTCTAACCCCCTAAACATAGCAGAAGTCATCCTTAGCGGTTTTCTTAAAGTCTATCTAGGAGGGGAACCAGTGAAGTGGGACAAAGGAGGTAAATTTAACTTTCATACTCCCCCCAACAGCCTAGATTTTGAATTTGATGATGAGGTGAGAGAGCTTCTGCTCACTGAACTAGGGAATAGCCGCGCCTTAGAAGTAATTTTTGTCCTCTCGGAATACATCGCCCAAAAACTTAACCTGAGTACCACCACCTTTTTTGGTCTTATTCTTACCAATCCCCAAGTTCTCCTCGGCAAAGAAGCAGCTAATCTAGTTCGCGCCTTTGCCAAGGTGTCTGCTAAGGTTTTCCAAAAGCTAGGGGAAGCAAAGTACCAAGAAATTAGCCAAAAGCTGCAATCTATGGTTGACTCACCTCCACCCCCACCGGTTGAGGAAAAGTGGCTGAGGAAATATAAAACCGTAACCATAGCTAAGGTAAAAGAGCTTACGGGAGGAGAGGAAATATTGTTTCAACTGCTCAAGCATAGACTTAAGGATTTCAGCGTAGAAGATGGGGAACTGTATCAGCGTCTTCGTTTAACCCCTGAGCAGCTTAAAATTTTGGCAAGCGAAGAAATAACCGCCGAGACAATGCCAGTCCAGTTTAGGGAAGTCTTGGATAACACAGAAGAAGAAATCATCACCGAGAAATTTAACCTAACCCTGTTCAAGTCTGAAACCGTTTTTGTGGATGAGACGGGACAAATTACCGCTAAAGAACCCGTGAGAGCCTTTTACTTTGAAGAAAATCCCCCCAGCTTAAAAATGCTCTATATTCCTTCGGGGGAGTTTTGGATGGGAACCGAAGCGGAGGAAATAGCGCGGCTAGGGGAAAAATACGGGGGGGATTGGTTTCAACGAGAATCCCCCAGACATTTAGTAAAAATCGCCCCGTTTTACCTAAGTCAAACTCCGATTACCCAAGCTCAATGGTTATATATTGCCCAAAGAAAAGATTTAAAAGTAGAGCGAGATTTAAACCCAGAGCCATCGCGGTTTAAAGGCAGCACAAACCCCGTTGAAAATGTATCTTGGTTAGATGCCATAGAATTTTGCCAAAGGCTCTCTAAAATGACCAAGAAACAGTATCGGCTGCCCAGTGAGGCGGAATGGGAGTATGCTTGTCGTGCTGGAACCACCACTCCCTTCCACTTCGGAGCAACCCTCACCTCAAATTTAGCTAACTACAATACTACGCAACGCTTTGCTAGGGAACCAGCAGGAGAATATCGTGCGAGAACCACCCCCGTTGGGCAATTTCCCCCCAATGGTTTTGGTTTGTATGATATGCACGGCAATGTCTGGGAGTGGTGTCAGGATGACTTCTGGGAAAATTATCAAGGCGCACCTAATGATGGTAGTCCTCGGCAAGAAAAGAGCAAAAAACAGCAAAATCAGGCAAAAAAAGCTCTGCGGGGCGGTTCCTGGGGCTTCAATCCGGATTACTGCCGTTCCGCTTGCCGCTACTACTTCAACCGCCGCGTCAACGGCAGCTACTTCGGTTTTCGGGTGGTGTGCGGTGCTGGGAGGACCCTGTAACCCTTTTTCTCTTTTTTCCCTTTTTACCCTTTTTCTCTTTTTCGATTTTTTTGAACAAATGTACTATATGAGGTTGGCTGATCAGTAGCTGGTTATAATTAAATTGAAGACGGGTTTTGATCCCCCCTGCCCCCCTTGATAAGGCTATCCATTAGTCACATCTTTCTTAACATAAAATTTGACAAAAAGAGAAAAGTGTGCGAGATGGCTCAAGGGGGTTCTATGGGGGAACTAATTTGATGAGATAGTTTCCAAGTCTCGCTGATATCATGTAACCTTCGCAG